>JBEKYG010000067.1:0-11669 GCA_049511215.1 Acidobacteriota bacterium
AAATCACCCCGCGTCTGGTGGAAATCATGCAGAATTGGAGGCATCCGGGGGAGTGATTCCATCAATGCAAGGAGGTTTATCATTGTTGGGCTGATTTGTCATGCCGACCTCTTTTCAAATCTCCTGCGATGGATGATTGCAGGGGGGACGATCGTCATCTTCAATCCGTGATCTCAGCTCGTAACGCCGTACCATGGATCTAACCCTGGTCTCCGTAAACTCTTTGTCCCTTCCGGTTCGGAGTCCTTCTTCATTGAGCTGCACGGCAATAGCCTTGAGTTTCTTGGCGTCTGCGAGCAATTGCCGGATCCTCTCCACCGTTGCCGGCGGGGTCTTGAAAACTGCCGCATCCGCGGGTCGCAGATCCACCCGTCCCTCCGTGACCGCACCAGTCTTCCAGTGAATGCGAATCTGCACGGTGCGGCTGGTCCGATCCTTGTCAAGCCACACGTCCTGGATCAGCATCCGTAGCACCTTCTTGCGGTCTTCCTGCTTCGTCGTCTTGGCACGCCAGAGACGAGGCAAGTCGCGCGCCAGCTCTCGCAGCCGCGCGCGATCCTCCACGGTGATGCGCATCGGCGGCTTCTGCGCCCGTGCGGCATATTCCTGGCGCAACTCTTCGAGATCCTTGAGCCTATCCTCCCAGTCTCCCTCTAGATTGGCCGCAACCAGCCGATTGGCAGGATCGACCTGTTCATAGCGGCGACGCGCAAGCGACGCCTCGTACTCGGCCTGCTCTATCCGTTGGTCCCATTGTTTCCGTATCTCCTGGGAGCGGCGCTCGAGCTCATCGATCGCGGCCAATGCGGCTTCAATGCCGAGTGGCCGAACCGCGTCCAGGATTCGCTCCGCAACCCAAGCGTCGATGCGGGCGGCAGAGACCATATAGCAAAATACGTCTTTCCCCAGTGACGTTTGCTGCTTGCACTGGTAGAACGCATATTGCCGGCTTTCATAAACCAGCGACATGCGCCGTCCACAGCGGCTGCAGTGGACGATTCCTTGCAGCAGACCCGCCCCCGACCGTACCGCTCCCCGACCTCCCTCCGACACGTTCCTGTTCTCCTTCAGACGCTGTTGGTTGGCAAGGAAATGTTCCCAGGAAATGTAAGCCGAAAGGGCGTCCTGAATCAACACCTCGATCGAGTCCAGCGGCTTATGCAGGCTCACGTTTTTCCGGCTCTTGGTTTCCGGATCCAACTGCGTCACGGTCCGGCGCTCGCCGTAACAGTAGACGCCCGCGTAGGTCGGATTATGCAGAACCAAGTTTGCATGCCGCACCGTCAATGGCCTCCACTCCACACGGCCGTCCCACGGCCCGCGAAAATCCCTGGTCGGGAACAGCAAGCCATCGGAGTCATAGCGGCGCGCGAGACCGCAAGCTGAACCCACCTCGTCGAAGCGCCGAAAGAACGTGTCAAAGGCTGTACGAATCCGCTCGTCGGGATCCTTGACGACGCGCCTCTTCTCGTCCCAAACATAGCCCGCCGGAATCTTGCGCCGCAGTTCGCCACGGCGCGCCAGACTCCAGCGCGCACCGTGAAGACGCGCCCGTATCATGTGGGACTCCGCCTCCGACAGCGTTCCCTTCACTCCGAGCACCAGGCGATCGTTCGGCTCATTGGGGTTGTACACTCCCTCCTCGTCCGCAATCAGGGTCCGCGTCAGCGCACACATCTCGATCAGGGGAAAGAAGTCGGCACAATTGCGCGCCAGCCGGGCAATCTCCAGGCCAATCACGACTCCGGCCTCACCAACGCTGACGTCTCCAACAATGCGCTTGAAGGCCTCACGTCCGTTCGAAGTGGTTGCCGATTTCCCCTGGTCCTCGTCGAGCACGATGATCTGAGATGGCGACCACCCCAACTCCCCGGCAAGCTTCACCAGGCCGCGCTGCCTCCGCGCGCTCTCCGGATGACTCAGAACCTGCCCCATGGAGGATTGGCGTACGTAGATGTAAGCTCGTCTTGACAGATGCTCCAGACCAATCTTCGACACCGCCGGCATGGCAACACTCCCCCCTCAATGCGTCCAACAGCATCGAGGCCAACACGCAACGAAGCCCCCCAACTGCCTTGCTCGTCTCGACCTCGCCAGACGCCGCGCAACACTCAAAATCCAGAGAAGTAGGGCACACCCTCGATTCTGAATCAGTCTTCGTCGTCGAGCACTCCTTGCGCCAGAAGCTCCTGATTGAACTCGGTTATTTTTTTGAGAAGTTCCCTCAGCTTGCGGTGGTTTCGCAGATACCGAGACACTCGGCTCTTGAGCTGCGGCGGAACGTAATACGATCGTGTCTTGCCTGGAGCGAGCGTCACGGAAAGATAATAGGCCGGGCCGTGGCCGATGTCGCCGGCGCAATGACATCCCATCCTGCCGCACTTCTTGTACCGCTTGACCAGGCTGCCGCGCAGTATTTGCTCGGCATCGGGAAGACGGGATGCCAATTGTGCACGTCTCCGCTTCAGCGCCGCTGTTGTCTTTTGATTCTTCACACTCATCGGGTATGTTATATAACATACCCGTAACCTTGATAGCAACTATCATAATGTTTCTTGTCCAATCCGTCCGTTGAATGCCCCTCCTCTCAAAAAGCGCCGAATCCGTTGCTGCGGGTGAAGGTTCCGTGCGATCCAGCGGAGACGCCTTGGCGCCCTCGGAGAAAGCGAGCATGCTGAGTAAGCTATCACTCCCTCTCATAGGAAGCCTCCCTTCGCAGCACATGAATCACTCTTCCTTCTCCTGGGGTTCTTGCGTCGGATGGCCACCCATTCAGCGACTTCCAAAAGGGAGTCGAATCGAAGGAGAGGGGGTGATGCCAGAAGGCGGTAAGGATCGACCGGCGCCAGAGAGGTCCATGCCTTTGAAATACGCCGGAGCTTGCCATCCGGCAGTTCCACCAGGACCCAGTCGTCGCTGTCGGTCTTCGGTCCCCGGATGCAGTGGCCCTCGGCGCCGTGCAGCGGATGACAGGGGTGCGTTAAAGTCACAAGGACCCCGTGACACCTGCTGGCATTGTTGGAATCAATCTGGCTTCTCCGTCTATCACGGCGAGCGGATCGATCCTGACGACCATCAGGCGCGCCAGCGCCTGGCCGGCTACATGGTCCATCCCCCGATCGCCAAAACTCCGTAAGGCTGCAAATTCGAGCAGTTAACGCGGGCACGAGAGTACCCCTGTATGATATAAATCCGAACTCATGACTCCATTGCTCTGCAGCTTTTTCACTTGCTTCAGCGCTTTCTTCCGTTCCCGCTACAACCTCAGCCTTGAGATCATTGCCCTGCGTCAACAGCTGGGCGTACTGAAGCGAAAAAAACCTCGCCCTCGGCTCCAAATCCAGGATCGCATATTCTGGATTCTGCTGCGCAGATTATGGCCGGCATGGAAAAACGTCCTTGTCATCATCAGACCCGAAACCGTTGCCGCTTGGCATCGAGCTGGCTTTCGTTTGTTCTGGCGTCTTCGATCACGGTCTAAGCGCCTTGGCAGACCAATGATTGTTGCCGAGATTCGTGCCTTCATCCGGCGGATGGTGAAAGAAAATCCCTCCTGGGGCGCGCCGAGAATTCACGGTGAACTTCTGAAACTCGGCTTGGATGTATCCGAGCGTACCGTATCTCGCTATCTCCGGCGCCTGTCTCCTGCCGTGAATGCCGGCAAGCTCTGGGCTACCTTCCTTCGAAATCACCGCGAGGTCATCGCAGCCATGGACTTCTTCACCGTGCCGACCCTCAGCTTCCGAGTCTTATACTGTTTTTTCGTCATCGATCACGGCCGACGCAAGATCCTTCATTTCAACGTGACAGAACATCCGACTGGACATTGGATTGCGCAACAGCTGAGGGAGACTTTTCGCGAATCTTGTCCATACCGCTACGTGATTCTGGATCGTGATGCCAAGTTTGGCAAGGAGGTGACCGATTTCCTCGCAGCCAGCGGAGTGAAGCCTACACGAACAAGCTTCGCGAGTCCTTGGCAAAATGGAATTGCGGAACGCTGGATCGAAAGCTGTCGAAATGAACTTCTCGATCACGTCATCGTCCTTAACGAGATTCATTTGCGCCGTATGATCCGTGATTACATCTCCTATTATCACGCGGATCGGATCCATGATTCTCTTCGGAAAGATACACCCGCAATGCGCCCCGTTTCTTCCAAGCCTCACCCATCGGCTACCTTGGTTTCATTGGCGCGCCTCGGCGGCTTGCACCATCGATACGATTGGCAGCAGGCGGCATAAGAAAAGTTGTTATCTTTCCGCCCGGAGTCATCCGGGACCAGGTGGGCGTTTGTCACATTTGCCCTGCCAGCAATTGGCCACCATCATCAACCGGTCGCCCAAGTCGATGACTGGAATACTTGCTGCTTTTCAACGTCGGGCGCATTTGTACAGAATTGGTTGCGATCTATTTATGGCAACGAAAGAGTCCCTGAAGGTGATAGAAACTCGGCGGGGGATGAAAATCTGCTTGTGCTTCCAAAAGGGACAACGGATGATGTGAATGTCTATCCCCCGGTATGTTAAGCAAGATTGGCCATGCATGAAGATCACCTCCCCGAGATTGAAAGGCTGCTCCGCGTCGCGGAAGACGAACTCTTGCGTCTGGAAAAGCAAAAAAGGTTTCTGGTTGCCCAGATCGCCTCTCTGAAACGAGAGAAAGAAAGTTTTTTGATTCCGGTCGTAGAAGAATCGCCCGCCAGTTACTCCAACACTTCCGTCACAAACCATTCAACCGAACAAGAGAAGATTCGCCTCCTTCGTAACCTATTCCGGGGGCGCGAGGATGTGTATGCCCGACGTTTTGAGAGTCGCAAGACCGGCAGGAGCGGCTACCAGCCTGAATGCCGGAACGAGTGGATTGCCGGCCTCTGCAGGAAACCGGCCGTCAAATGCGGCCGCTGCGATCATCGGCAACTGATTCCCGTATCGGATGCCGTGATCCGAAACCATCTGATGGGAATGGATCCGACGGGAAAGGAATTTACGATCGGCGCCTATCCATTGCTTTTGGATGAAACATGTTGGTTTCTGGCAGCAGATTTTGACGAGTCTACCTGGAAAGAAGATGCCCGGGCTTTCAGGGAAACATGCGAACTGCATGCTGTGCCCTGCTGCATCGAAAGATCGCGCTCCGGTAATGGGGGCCACATCTGGATCTTCTTTTCTGAGGCAGTTCCCGCGCGATTGGCGCGCAGCCTCGGGTCGCTGCTTCTGACGGAAACCACAGAGCGAAGATCCGAAATCGACCTGAAATCGTATGATCGGTTTTTGCCCAATCAGGACACTTTGCCACGCGGAGGATTTGGAAACCTGATCGCCCTGCCGCTCCAGCGCAAACCGAGAGCGAAGGGCAATTCGGTATTTCTGGATGGCAACCTGGAGCCTTACCCTGACCAGTGGGCATTTTTGTCGTCGGTAAGGAAGCTATCCCGACAAGACGCTGAAAGGCTGGTACAGGATCTGTCTCGTACACGGCAAGAACTCGGTTCACACTCCTCATTCGTCGAAACTTCAGAGAAGGCGCCGTGGGAAGTGAAGCGTTTCACAGAGTGGGAGGCAACCGCTGTGTCCGGGCCATTGCCTGACAAGTTGAATCTGCATGTGGTCGACCAGGTTTATATTCCCAAACAAGGGCTCTCGCCAACACTGCGTAATCGCATCATTCGGTTGGCGGCATTCCCCAATCCGGAATTTCATCGCGCCCAGGCAATGCGTTTATCCACCTACGGGAAACCAAGAATTATCTGTTGTGCTCAGGAATTCTCTGAATATATTGCGATACCGCGCGGATGCCTGGAAGAACTGTTGGATCTGTTGAAGTCATTAAATATCGAGACGGAGGTTTCGGACGGCCGCATTGAGGGCACCAAGCTGCAAACCGAGTTCCATGGATTGTTGAATGAGTTGCAGGCGGCAGCAGCCCAAGCTCTATTCGAGCATGAAACAGGAGTGCTCGTAGCCCCGACCGCCTTCGGCAAAACCGTGGTTGGAGCCTGGCTGATCGCGCGCCGCCAGAGGAACACACTGGTGCTGGTACATACCCGACAACTGATGGATCAATGGATCCGTCGTTTGGAGGAGTTTCTCCAGCCACCCCCTGGTACGATTGGGCAAATTGGAGCCGGCAAGAAGCATCCTACGGGACTGATGGATGTCGCCATCCTGCAGAGTTTGATCCATCGAGGCGAGGTGAACGAGGCCGTCGAGCACTATGGACACGTCATCTTCGATGAGTGCCATCACATTTCTGCTCGCAATTTTGAGCTTGTGGCACGCGCCGCGAAAGCACGTTACATAACCGGCTTTTCGGCAACGGTCGAACGCAGAGACGGCCACCATCCCATAATCTTCATGCAATGTGGACCGGTCCGGCATCGAGTTACGGTCGAAAAGCAACAAGCTACCGATTTGCTGAGGCGCATCGTCCGGGTGCGAGCGACGGGTTTTGTTTTACCGGATGCCCTGGCCCGGCTGAGTAGTCTAACCATCCAGGATGTATACGAATGCCTGATCCACGATGAGCAACGGAATCAGCTTATCATTGCTGATACTCTGCTTTGCCTGCAGAATGGACGCTGGCCGCTCATTTTGACCGAAAGACGTGAACATCTGAAGTGCCTGGCTGAATCTCTTACATCGGCGGTTCCCAATCTCGTCGTCCTGGCTGGCAGGATGACACAAAAGCAGAGGCAGGCAACGATAACGGATTTGCAGCGGAGTGCCCCGCGAGTAATATTGGCTACCGGCCGATATCTTGGGGAAGGCTTTGATGATCAGCGATTGGACACCTTGCTGTTGGCGCTGCCAATTTCGTGGAAAGGGACCCTGGCTCAATATGCCGGAAGACTGAATCGAACCTGCCCCGGAAAACACGAAGTCGAGATCTATGATTATGCCGACCTGGAAGTCCCGATGCTGAAGCGGATGTTCCAGCGGAGATCGGGGGGATACAAGAGGCTTGGATACTTAATGCATGAATGCGATGACGACGCCCTTGGTAGGTCCACGCGACCGAGGGCTGGCGATTGTCGCAACATCGTTAGCTGACAGTGAGAACCACCATGGAAGGATTGTTGGATGAAAAAAGTCACAACCAACAACTACATGAAAGATAGATTGTATCCACGGGTAGTCAGCGTGGTTTCGGAGATTCTTGCGGAGAAGGATGTCGTGACTCCGATCGAGGTATTTGTACGGCTTGACCTGTTGAAACCTTCCATGGTTGAAGATTGGCGCTTTCACAGAATCCCTTCTCTTGAGAAGGTAATCCAATGCAACCTCTCCAAGGCGAGCAGAATACTCAGAGTACTCCGGTTGCACTGTCTGGCGCGAGGACTGAAGCCCTCGCTGACCGAATACAGGAAATGGGGAAAGGGCTGCAAGTTTCCCCTGCGATTTTCGAAATTCGGAGATCCTAATCTGGAGGCGGCTTACTCCACCCATTACCTGAGCTCTCGCCTCGCGAATGCCAAGGGGAGCCAGGTTGAGGCCCGGCAGCAGGGACCCAACGGCGCGGAATCACCGTAGTGATCCGCGATCTCTAAAATGCTGAGACCCGCATGATCTGTCTTTCCCGACATCGAATCCGGCACTTTTTGCACCTTTTTCGTGCCAGATGTAAGAAGCCCCCCAATACTCGAACCACCCATCAAATTTGAGTTTCTGAATATTGATTGAGGGCGATATACTCTGGCGCCTGGCCGCAGCGGGTGCGGGTATGAAGGTGTCCTCCTGCACCTTCCCGGGACGCTTGGCGGGGAGATTTTAGCGGGCTATGACGGATTTTATAAATATCGAATTTCACCGTGCCGGGTACGGAATGCTACCGGACGCGCGCGATAAGGATCCGGGCGCGCCGATATGTTTTCCGCGCACCATGGGCGGCAGCATCTTTACCGGACACTGCGACTGCCGGGAAAGCCGCAAAACGGAAAGCTGCGGGCACCTCTCCTCGTTGATCAAGACCGCCTCCGATATCCGAAAGCTGAATAAAGCGCGGCACTGGGAAGAATTGTATGTGGAAAGCCTTTGGTATCGGCTCGCTCAGCTTTTGAGCGAAGGGGATGCAGTGCTCTGTCCCGATGTCCGGCTGGGACAAATGCAGAAGAACTCCACCTGCACCTTTCATTCTTCGCGCGGAACTTTGCTCGCCAAGATTCTGGACTCTTCATCGGCGATGCTCCGGTTCCTCGAACGATCGGGTACGCTCCCGCAGGCAAGCCGCTTTCAGGACCGCGCCTCGTTGATGCAGAGGCTTGTATCGTGGCTGCGCAGCGACGAAGAGAAGAAGATGAATGAGTACGGCGTGCTGACGCGCCGCCAGGCGGCGGAGCAGAGTTTCTGGGGGCGCCTCGCGTACCATTGTTTTCGTGAATATGGCGACGATCGCACTTTCCACCCCGCGGTGGAAGAGATTAGCGGCGATTTCATGCTCAAGTGTTCTTCCGGAGATGACAGGCAGCTCTTCGAAATTGCCATTCCACGGCCGCAGGTCCGAAAAATCCTCGCTTTCCTTGCCGGTGAATTTCCCAATCAGAAGGATCTGGCAATCCACCCGGTGCCGCTCCGGTCCATATTCCTAGTTTCACAAAAGACCAAACTCGATCTGGAAGTTCGTCCTGCCATTCAGGCGCTGCAGGCCACCGGGGAATCGAAGTTTTTCCTGAGTGAGAATTTTGCGAAATTCCGCTATGGCGATCTGGTGTACCTCCGTGAGCTGAAAGTTCTCGCCGAGCTGGAAGCGGCCGGATCCGGCAGGAAATTTACCGCTCCGGTGGCCATGCGCCTTGAAAAGAGTCGCTTGCCGGCCTTTCTGGATGAGCATAGAAACGCGATCGAAGAGGGTGCACTGGTGCTGGATGAATCCTTGCGCCATCTATCAATCCTGCGCGATTGCGATCGAGTGGAGATCGTTCCGGATGCAATCGAGCGCAGCTGGTATTGGCTTTCGATCCGCTATGGTTTCGGAACCGAATCGGTTTCTCTGGCAGAAGTGCTTGAGGCGAGACGGCAGGGGCATTTCTACCTTCCGATCCAAGAAGGATGGATTGATCTGAATTCTCCTTCCCTTGGCGCGCTGGACATGATCGAGCGGCGCGAAAACCTCACCTTCAAAGGCGAGAAGGTCCATCTCTCACCACTTGAACTGCTGCGCCTCATGTCTACCAGCGGGCGGCCTGTAAATGTAGCGGAAGGGAATCGTCCCGCAGACCTCGTGAAGCGTTTGCTGGCGCTTGTTCCCACAGTTCCGCTTGATCGTGTAAAAGGTATGTCTATGTTGCGGCCCTACCAGGTCCTTGGGCTCGACTGGCTTCGCTTTCTCTGGGAGAATCAGCTTTCCGGTTTGCTTTGTGACGACATGGGCCTGGGCAAGACCCACCAGGCAATGGCGCTCATGGTTTGGTTGAAAGAGCAGCACAAGGTGAAGAATCGATTTTTGGTGGTATGCCCCACGACGGTGATCAGTCACTGGCACAACAAGATCAGGGAGCATGCACCCAAACTGAAACCAGCCGTCTATCACGGAGGCCAACGCGATCTCGATTCGGCCATGAAACAGGCTAGAGTTCTGCTTACTTCCTATGGCGTCCTGCGCAACGACATCGCTCGCCTCAGCGCGGCGCCCTTTTCTGTGGTCGTTTTTGATGAAATCCAGAATCTGAAAAACCGTGAGACTTTGAGCTACCAGGCTGCCTGCATGCTCCAGGCGCGAATGAGGATCGGTCTGACCGGAACGCCGATTGAAAACTCACTGACCGATCTCAAATCCCTTTTTGATCTTGTATTGCCTGGATATCTTGGAAGCGACGAGGAATTCGCGGCGAGGCACGCGGAATCGATGCAGAATGGTCCATCGCCGTCAGAGGCGCAAGCGTTGCGGAAATGGATTGCTCCATTCGTTCTGCGCCGCCTCAAGGGTGCCGTACTGGATGAACTCCCGGAGAAGATCGAGGACCTGCGCACGTGCGAATTGAGCGAAATGCAGGTGAAACTTTACCGAGAAGCGCTTTCGACGAAAGGGGCGGACCTCCTGGCCCGACTCCGCTCAGACACGAAGCAACTTCCATATATTCACATTTTCGCTTTGCTCAATCTGCTAAAACGAATATGCGACCACCCGGCGCTGGCACTCAACAAGGTCCAGGACTACCAGAGTTATGAATCGGGCAAGTGGGAGCTCTTCCAGGAGCTTCTGTTCGAAAGTCTGGACAGCGGCCAGAAAGTGGTGATCTTCAGTCAGTACCTCGGGATGATTTCCATGATGGAGCGGTTGCTTTCAAACCTGGACATCGGCTTTGCCACCCTGACCGGTGCCAGCGCACATCGCGGCGAAATCGTCCGCCGGTTCAACGAGGACGCTGGATGCCGGGTGTTCCTGGGAAGCCTGAAGGCCGGCGGCACGGGGATCGACCTGGTGGGTGGCTCGGTGGTGATCCACTATGACCGTTGGTGGAATGCCGCCAGGGAGGATCAGGCGACCGACCGCGTTCACCGCATCGGGCAGCGCCGAGCCGTTCAGATTTTCAAACTTGTTTCTGCCGGTACCCTCGAAGAAAAGATATCCGCCATTATCGATCGCAAGCGGAAACTCATGGACTCCGTGGTTCATGCCGACGATCCCCACCTCGGCAAGGTCTTCAGCCGCTCGGAGCTGATCGACCTGCTGCGCCCACTTTAATGCGGGCGAAACCGCAGGACGCGATGTGAATATAAAATGTCGATTGCTGACCCTGGTTCCCTTACGGGATGTCCAGATGAAGGAATTCGCCCGGCTTAACATTTGCGATTGTCGATTGAATCTGTGATGCCGCAGCGCTGATGCGGCGAATGCTGTTCGAGGAAAGTTCCAAAATCGCAATTCGGCGACCGGCGAGGTTTTGCTGATAGCGGATGTTCTGGTCGGATGTAATAAAAAGATCGAATTCACTCTCTGCCGCTTGCAGCAAATCGCCATTTTTGATACCCATCCAGCCTCGCTGCTGGACGGAAGCGCATTGGTGGACACCAAGGTATTTGTGTATGGGCCACGGGACGCACTCATCCAGGAGGATTCTCATACCGTGGAGAGCGAGAGTAGCGCTGACTCGGAGCGCTCCAGGACGAGGCAGGCCGCTTCACGCGTTACAGAGGGGAAGCACTCGAGAAATTCTTCAAGTGTGTAGTTGTCTTCGAGATATTCAAAGAGCGTTTTCACCGGCACACGGGTTCGCTTAAATACCGGCGTACCGCCCAAAATGTCCGGATCGATCGTAATCAAGTCACCCATGTTCATGGTTGAACTTTAACACAAACCGCACCATTCGGTAAACCTCGCGAGGCTTGGACCAGCAGCAGAACTCCTTATCGGTAGAAGGTGGAAAACCGAGGGAATCATTTCTCCCGGTGGAAGGTTGGTCCACTGGATCTTGGGCAGTAGTCTCCAAAAGTTTGGTACGCAAGCTCTTCTTTGATACGCTTCCTCTCATTTGGATCAGCCGATTCCGTAAGCCCGTTTGCGAGTGCGAAAAAGCACCCGATCCCAATCTTTGAAGGCCCGATGTCAACGACTGACTGCTGGCGAAATACGAACTATGCGCCTTGGAGGGCGAATTGCCCTGGACGGTCGGCCAGTTTCCCATCGCGAGCAGCACTGCAGCCACACGCCACAGGTCGAGCGCGACCTCC
>JBEKYG010000068.1:0-11634 GCA_049511215.1 Acidobacteriota bacterium
GGACACCCTCTCAACCAGGCGGCGCGTGTTGACGAAAACCAGCGTGGTGCGATGCTCCTGCGCCAGCGCGGCGACCCGCGCCACAACCTGGTCCCAAAGCTCATGCTGGGCAATCGGGCCAAGTTCATCGGCAGGCATCTCGATCCGGAGATCGCAATCCCGCCGGTGCCCGATGTCGATAATCGCGCAGTTGGGCCTGCCGTCACCGTCGATATGCGCGCTGCCGACCAGAAACCGGGCAACTTCCTCGATCGGGCGCTGGGTTGCGCTCAGTCCGATGCGTGTCACAGGCTCCCCAGCCAGGGCACACAACCTCTCCGCACTCAACGCCAGATGGCTGCCGCGCTTGTTGCCGGCCACCGCATGGATCTCGTCGAGAATCAAGGTCCGAACACCCCGGAGGCCACGGCGGCCGCTCGGAGACGTGAGCAGAAGGTAAAACGATTCGGGCGTCGTAATCCAGATGTGCGGCGGCCTGCGTGCCATGACCTGGCGTTGATAAGCCGGCGTATCCCCGGTACGCAGGGCAATCCGGATCTCAGGAAGCGTCAAACCACGGCCGCGCGCCAATTCCATAATCTCGCGGAGCGGCTCGGAAAGGTTCTTGTGGACGTCGTTGGAGAGCGCCTTGAGCGGAGAAACATAGACGACATGGGACGAATCCGAGAGTTCACCCTGAAGGGAAGCCCGTAACAGCCGGTCAATGCAGACGAGGAAGGCAGCCAGGGTCTTGCCCGAACCGGTGGGAGCCGATATCAGTGTGTGGCAACCGCCGGCAATTGCCGGCCATCCCTGCGCCTGAGCCGGCGTTGGACCCGAAAACCTGCTTTCGAACCATTCTCGAACCAGCGGATGAAAAGTGGACAGCATGGGGTATACATTGTACCACGGGCGGCAGGGGAGCGGGCGTGCATGGGAGCTGGGGAGCAGAGGTGAAGAGGAAGTGGGGGCAACGCTGCCAATGTAATAGAGGGCTTAGTACTCGATTTCATAAATACGATGATGTATTTTCGCCCCTCGTGGATTCACGGGCTGGAAGCCTGTGCCACGATTGTCGGTCAACGTGGCACGGGCTTCCAGCCCGTGAATCCCCGAAGTCTGCTCCATTCTGCCCCTGCGGCAGAATACGTGACCATATTTATGAAACCGTGTACTTAGCTAACTTCTGTCGCGAAATTCGCTGGTTACATCGAAAAACCGAGTGAGCAGTTTGGGCCTGGACTTGGACCTCGACGTGGACGTGGATGGTCTTGTTCGAGGCAACATTCCAGACATAAGGTTTACCAGATCGCCATTTATTTCTGCATGTCCAAGTCCACATCCAAGTCGAAGCCCAAGTCCAGGATGGAGGGTTAAGGAGTTTCGCGACAGAAACGAACCAGAGTTTCTCTCCCCTCCGCTCCCCTGCTCCGCCGCGCTTGTTACTCATCCTTGAGATTGCGCGCCGAACCACATAATCTTTAAGAAAGGAGGCGGCATACTAAGATGAAGATCCTTGCTGTTTTCGCCCATCCGGATGATGAGACCTTCGGTCCGGGCGGCACCCTATCCCGCTACTCGCTGACCGGGCATACGGTGCGCCTGGCAACGCTGACACACGGAGAAGCGGGGTCGCTCGGGCCGGCGAAACATCTCACCATGCGTGAACTTGGTCGTCTCCGCGCTGAAGAACTCCGCTGCGCGGCCAAAGAGCTCCATTTGTCCGGCCTGAACCTATATCATCTTCCTGATGGAAAGCTCGCGGAACTGCCCGCGGAGCATGGTCTCACCATCATTCGACAGGAGATAAATACATTTTTGCCGGATGCACTCATAACCTTCCATGCAGCGGGCATTTCGGGCCACCCCGATCACCAAACCGCGGCACGCTGGTGCCTGCAAGCAGTTCAGGAGCAAACCAATCCGCCTAGGATGTACGCATACGGCATCTCCTCGGAGCAGGCGCGGCGGATAAGCCACAGAAAGCTGACGCCCATACCCGACGATGAGATTACCCACGTCATCGACGTCTCTCAATACCTGGACTACAAGTTCAGCGCAATCCGCTGCCATCAATCCCAATCTGAGGCTTGGGAAAAGATACAGGCCGTGGAGGGTGGGCTTGCCTCCCACTTACGCTACGAGCATTTCTCGCAGGTTTGGCCCATACCCGAACAGAAAAGGCGAATGGATCGACTGGAGGACTGAAAAGCCGGCTGAGGAGAACAAACGGCTTGGCTCCACTCAAGATCCCGGCCTCATCGATCGCCGAAGTTTTATCTTGGCGATGCCGGCTTCGCGGTTTATGTGTGTGTGCCGGAAGCGCTTGTCCATGTTAAGATGTGCGACATCAATTGGAACTGTCGAGGAAGCGCTGCACCTTGGCGGGATTTTAAAATCCAATCTGGTGGCGCATTAGTTTTCGCCAGACCTGTCCTTTTCAAGTTAGGCTTCCCGACCAACGCGGACTCATATGGAACAGGGCCAACTCAACTGGATCGCCAACTTTATCTGGGGTATTGCCGACGATGTCCTGCGTGACCTGTATGTCCGCGGCAAGTACCGCGATGTGATCCTGCCGATGACCGTCCTGCGCCGCCTCGACGCGGTGCTCGAGCCAACCAAGCAGGCCGTGCTCGACATGAAGGCCTCGCTCGACCAGGCAAAGATCGTCCATCAGGATCAGGCCTTGCGACAGGCAGCCGGCCAGGCTTTCTACAACACTTCCAAGTTCACCCTGCGCGACCTCAAGTCCCGCGCGAGCCAGCAACAACTTAAGGCAGACTTCGAGGCCTACCTCGAGGGCTTCTCACCCAACGTCCAGGAGATCCTGGAGAACTTCGAATTCCGAAACCAGATCCCGCGCCTCTCGAAGGCCGACTCGCTGGGAACGCTTATCGAGAAGTTCCTTTCGCCGGACATCAATCTGAGCCCGAATCCCGTAAAGAACGTGGACGGCTCGGTGAAACACCACGGCCTCGACAACCATGGTATGGGGACGGTCTTCGAGGAGCTTGTCCGCCGGTTCAACGAAGAGAACAACGAGGAAGCAGGAGAGCACTGGACACCACGCGACGCCGTGAAGCTCATGGCGAGGCTGATCTTCCTACCCATCGCGGATGAGATCGAATCCGGCACCTACCTGCTGTACGACGGAGCCTGCGGCACCGGCGGGATGTTAACCGTTGCAGAAGACACCTTGAATCAACTCGCCGAGCGTCAAGGCAAACAGGTGGCTACCCACCTCTACGGCCAGGAGATTAATGCCGAAACCTATGCCATCTGCAAGGCCGACCTCTTGCTGAAGGGCGAAGGCGATGCCGCGGACAACCTCGTGGGTGGGCCGGAACACTCGACGCTGTCGAACGATGCGTTCCCGTCGTGCGAGTTCGACTTCATGCTCTCGAATCCACCCTACGGCAAGAGCTGGAAGGGCGACCTGGAGCGCATGGGCGGCAAAGACGGTATTAAGGACCCGCGCCTCGTCATCGAGCACGCAGGCAACCCGGAGTACTCGCTCATCACCCGATCGAGCGACGGCCAGATGCTCTTCCTGGCCAACATGCTCAGCAAGATGAAGCACGGCACCAGGCTCGGCAGCCGCATCGCCGAGGTACACAACGGTTCGTCACTCTTCACCGGCGACGCCGGCCAGGGCGAGAGCAACATCCGCCGCTGGATCATCGAGAACGACTGGCTCGACGCCATCGTCGCCCTGCCGCTCAACATGTTCTACAACACCGGCATTGCGACCTACATCTGGGTGCTCAGCAACCGCAAGCCTGAGCACCGCGCTGGCCGCGTCCAGCTCATCGACGCTACCCAGTGGTTCAAGCCCCTGCGCAAGAACCTCGGCAAAAAGAATTGCGAACTGTCGGACGAGGACATCCAGCGCATCTGTGACACCTTCCTCGCCTTCAATGAAACCGAGCAGTCGAAGATCTTCCCGAACGCCGCCTTCGGTTACTGGAAGGTGACAGTCGAGCGGCCTCTACGCCTCAAGGGCATCGACCCGAACAAAGCCTACGCGGCCAAGGAGGTCAAGGCACTAAAGGAGAAACTGGAGCGCGCGGACGACGCACCGCCGGTCATCAAGAAGATCCACAAGAAGGGCACTGCCGCCGATCCGTTGCGAGGCTTGTTCGCGGCCACCATCGGCGGCAAGCCGACCGTCGTCGAGTACGAGCCCGACAGCGACCTGCGCGACACCGAACAAGTGCCGCTGCTGGAAGAGGGTGGTATCGAGGCTTTCCTGCGCCGCGAGGTGCTGCCCCACGCTGCCGACGCATGGTACGTCCCGGACAGCGTCAAGACCGGCTACGAGGTCAGTTTCACCCGCTATTTCTACAAACCGCAGCCGCTACGTACGCTGGAGCAGATCCGCGCCGACATCCTGGCGCTGGAGAAGGAAACCGAAGGACTGCTCTCGGAGATCATCGGGGGAGGGGGAGGGTGAGTGCGAAGCAGGCCGGCAACCGCATCAGCCTGGAAATTCTGAAGGAGGTGCGCGCGGCGCATGGCGCGGAAATTGTCTCAGCACTGATGAGACAATCGGAAAAGGCGCTCGACCGCGGCCTTGCAGCGAAAAACCTCCGGCGCATGGCTCAATTTGCAGAAGTGTTCCCGAATCGCGAGATTGTCGTTTCACTGATACGACAATTGATGCGGACCCAGTTCGTTGGGAAAAAGCGAGGTGCGAGATGATTGCCGGCCTCAAGCCCTATCCCGCAATGAAGGACTCCGGCGTGCCGTGGCTGGGACAAATCCCGGCCCATTGGGCGGAGAAGCGTGGCAAGTACTTCTTCAAAGAGGTCGACGAGCGCTCGATGACTGGGGAAGAGGAGCTTCTCTCAGTTTCGCACCTTACGGGAGTCACTCCACGTAGTCAGAAGAACGTCACGATGTTCAAAGCCGAGTCGACCGTCGGCCACAAGCTGTGCGGGCCCGGTGACGTCGTTGTGAACACCATGTGGGCCTGGATGGCAGCACTTGGGGTCGCGAAGGAGGTCGGTTTGGTGAGTCCGTCCTATGGCGTCTACCGCCCTCATCAGCCTCTGCTGTTCTTGCCGGAGTTTATCGACCACTTGCTCCGGACGCCGCCGTACGTCTCTGAGTATATTTGGCGGTCCACGGGGATTACGACGTCCAGGCTTCGACTTTATCCCGAGCAATTCCTTCGAATACCGCTTGTATGTCCCCCATTTGATGAGCAGAGGCTGATCACCCGTTTTGTCAGCGCGATCGACCGGCTGATCCGACGCTACATCCGAGCCAAGCAGGAGCTGATCAAGCTGCTGGAGGAGCAGAAACAGGCCATCATCCACCGCGCCGTCACCTGCGGCCTCGACCCCAACGTCCGCCTCAAGCCCTCCCTCAACCAGTGGTTTCCAGAAACCCCAGAACATTGGAATGTATTACCCATACGCCGCGTTATTTTGCGATCTGTAGATGGACCACACCACTCGCCGGAATACCTTGATGCAGGAATTCCGTTCTTATCTGCTCGAAACATCAAGCCCGATCGCTGGAGCCTTGACGATGCTAAGTTCGTCTCGGATTCCGACTACCTTGAATTCTGTAAGCGCGTAAAACCCGAGATCGGGGACGTTCTCTACACGAAGGGTGGAACGACAGGCGTGGCCCGCGCCGTCGATTTTGGTTTCAAGTTCCAAGTGTGGGTTCACGTAGCTGTACTGAAGCTCGACAAGAGGAAGATTACGCCTGATTTTCTCGCGGCTGCTCTCAACAGCCCCCGCTGCTATGAGCAATCACAGTTGTTTACGCGCGGAGCGACTAATCAAGACTTGGGTCTGGGTCGAATGAAAGATATTGTGCTGCCGATTCCGCCCTTGCAGGAGCAAGAAGCCATCATGGCTTTTGTGAAAACGGCTACATTAAGCCTTCGGGAAATGATCGACCGCGCCCAACGCGAGATCGCACTCATCCGCGAGTACCGCACGCGCCTGATCGCCGACGTAGTCACCGGCAGGCTCGACGTGCGCGAGGCGGCAGCGCGGCTGCCGGAGGAAGATCCTCTTCGCGACTTCGCGTCTTCGCGTGAGCACGATCTGTCTGACGTTCCGAGCGACACCGGCGAAGAGCCTACCGACGACCTCGAAACCACACCCGAGGAGGCCGAGGCATGACGAGTTTTCGCAATGATGAATACCTTGACGGCTTGGTGCACGAACTGAGCAAGTTGCCGCGGGAAACCGAGTGGATTGAGTTCAAGGTCAACCAGAGTGATCCCCAGGCTATCGGCGAGTACATTTCGGCGCTGGCCAACGCAGCTGCTCTGAACGGCAAGGCCTTTGCCTACCTTGTGTGGGGTGTCGAGGACAGGATGCACGACATTGTAGGTACAAGTTTTTCGCCGTCCTCGGGGAGGAAGGGCAACGAGCCGCTTGAGACCTGGCTGCTCAGGCTCCTTACGCCGAAGATTCACTTTCGCTTCTTCGAGCTGAACCCGGAAGGCCGGTCGGTGGTAGTCCTGGAGATTGGTCGCGCCTTCCGGCATCCAGTGCGCTTCCAGAATGAGGCCTTCATTCGCGTCGGGCAGGTGAAAAAACCCCTCAAGGACGCACCCGATCGCGAGCGGGAATTGTGGCGCATCCTCGATCGGACGCCGTTTGAAGACCTTCTGGTGACCGAGCACGCCGCAGCCGATGAGGTTCTGCGGCTGCTGGACTATCCGTCCTATTTCGACTTGCTGGAACAGCCGCTGCCTGCCAATCGTGCTGGGATACTCGAAGCCCTGAGCAACGACAACCTAATCCACGCAGGCGACGCGGGGGGATGGGACATCACCAATCTGGGTGCGATCCTGTTCGCCAAGAAACTTGGCGACTTCCCGCAGCTCAAACGCAAAGCCATGCGCGTCATCCAGTACCGCGGCAAGAGCCGCATCGAGACCTTGAAGGAACAGGATGGCAGCGCAGGCTACGCCGGCGGCTTCGCCGGATTGATCGGCTACACCAACAATTTGCTGCCATCCAACGAGGTGATTGAGCAGGCCCTGCGCAAGACGGTGCCGATGTTCCCCGAGTTGGCGGTGCGCGAGCTGGTAGCGAACGCCCTCATTCACCAGGATTTCTTCGTCACCGGCGCCGGGCCGATGGTAGAGATTTTCGAGGACCGCATCGAGATCACGAATCCCGGCGAGCCTTTGGTGGATACTCAGCGTTTCGTGGACACGCCCCCCAAGTCGCGGAATGAAGCGCTGGCCTCGCTGATGCGGCGGTTTCGTATCTGCGAGGAACGTGGCAGCGGCATCGACAAGGTCGTTTTTCAAGTGGAAATTTTCCAGCTTCCGGCTCCGTTGTTTGAAGTACCCCGAGGATTCACCCGGATCGTCCTGTTTGCCCATAAGCCGCTTACGGCCATGGATCAGGCCGATCGCGTTCGGGCATGCTATCTGCACGCATGCCTGAAGTACGTAACCAGGGACTATCTGACCAATGCCTCCCTACGGAAACGGTTTGGTGTCATTGAGAAGAACAAGGCGGCCGTGTCCCGATACATCCGGGAGGCCGTAGAGGCAGGAGCAATCAAACCGTTCGATGAAGATGCGGCGCGGAGGTTGATGAAGTATGTGCCTTTCTGGGCCTGAAGTTTAATTGATGGGTAATTGACAGAAGTGCCGGAAGGCGGATCTGTGATGCACGTAAGTGGTTGATATTAAGCAAAATATGTAGATGACGCGCAATTGATGGGTAATTGATAGAAGGGATCGTATGACTACCGACATCAGCGAACGCGGCCTAGAACGGCTGATTTGCACGGCGCTGACCGGCTCGCCCTGCGATCGTGGCGCCGGATCGGCCGGCACAGTGAGCGAGCGACAGGCGACCTACGGCGTCGGCTGGACCTGCGGCGCTCCTGAGGATTACGACCGTGAGTATTGCGTGGACCTGGCTCAGCTCTCGGCGTTCCTGCGGGAGACGCAGCCAGAGGCCGCTGAGTCGCTGGACCTTTGCCAGGACGTCCCGACGAGGCGGAAGTTCCTGGCCCGCTTGCAAGGGGAGATCACGAAGCGCGGCACCATCGATGTGCTGCGCCACGGGATTAAGCACGGTCCGCGTCAACTCGACCTCTTCTACGGCACGCCGTCGCCGGGCAACGCAAAGGCTCAGGCTCTTTACGAGGCGAACCGCTTCAGCGTGACGCGCCAGCTCCGCTACAGCCGTGACGAGACTCAGCTCGCGCTCGATCTGGGCCTCTTCATTAACGGCCTGCCAGTCGCCACCTTCGAGCTGAAGAATGGCCTCACCAAGCAGACGGTCGAGGACGCCGTCCAGCAGTACAAACGTGACCGCGACCCGCGCGAGAAGCTCTTCGAGTTCGGCCGCTGCGTGGTGCATTCCGCTGTTGACGACCACGAGGTGCGCTTCTCTACCTACCTGAAGGGCAAGGCCTCGTGGTTCCTGCCCTTCAACCTCGGCTAGAACGACGGTGCGGGCAATCCGCCCAATCCAGATGGCCTTAAGACCGACTATCTCTGGAAGCGCATCCTCACGCGCGACGGGTTGACCGACATCATCGAGAACTATGCCCAGATCGTCGAGAAGAAAGATGAGAAGACCGGGCGCAAGAAGCGAGAGCAGATCTGGCCGCGCTTCCACCAGCTCGACGTGGTACGCAAGCTCCTCGTCGCCGCCGGCAAGCGCTATCTGATCCAGCACTCGGCTGGAAGCGGCAAGTCGAACTCGATCGCCTGGCTCGCCCATCAGCTGATAGGTCTGGAATGGTATGGTTCGACATTGTTCGACTCAATCATTGTCGTCACCGACCGACGCGTTCTCGACGACCAGATCAAAAAGACCGTCAAGCAGTTTGCACAAGTGGGGGCAACTGTGGGGCACGCCGAGCACTCTGGCGACCTGCGCAAGTTCATCGCAGAAGGCAAAAAAATCATCATCTCCACCGTGCAGAAGTTCCCGTTTATCCTCGATGAGATCGGGAGTGAGCATCGTGGGCGGCGCTTCGCGATCATCATCGACGAGGCTCACTCAAGCCAGGGCGGGCGCACTTCCGCAGCAGTCTCGATGGCGCTCGGCACCACCGGATCCGAGGAGGAGGACGAAACCACCGAGGACAAGATCAACCGGCTGATGGAGGCCAAGAAAGTGCTGCCCAACGCCAGCTATTTCGCCTTCACCGCCACGCCCAAAAACAAGACGCTGGAGATCTTCGGCGAGCCGGAACCGCTGCCGGACGGCAAGGTGCGGCACCGGCCGTTCCACAGCTACACGATGAAGCAGGCGATCCAGGAGGGCTTCATCCTGGACGTGCTGAAGTACTACACGCCGGTCGAGAGCTACTACAAGCTGGTCAAGAAGGTCGAGGGCGACCCGGAGTTCGACACTAAACGCGCGAAGAAGAAGCTGCGCCGTTACGTCGAGAGCCATGAACACGCGATCCGGCTCAAGGCCGAGATCATGGTGGACCACTTCCACGAGCAAGTGCTGGCGCTCCGTAAGATCGGCGGGCAGGCGCGAGCCATGGTGGTGACGAGTGGCATCGAGCGCGCGATCCAGTACTGCCACGCCATCCGAGACTACCTGGTCGAGCGCAAGAGCCCTTACCGGGCTATTGTCGCCTTCTCGGGCGAGCATGAGTACGGTGGCGCCAAGGTCACCGAGGCATCTCTCAACGGGTTTCCTTCGAACAAGATCGCCGATAAGATCCAACAAGACCCCTATCGGTTTCTGATCTGCGCAGACAAGTTCCAGACCGGATACGACGAGCCGTTGCTGCACACGATGTATGTGGACAAGATCCTCTCGGGCATCAGGGCGGTGCAGACGCTGTCACGCCTCAACCGTGCCCACCCGCAAAAGCACGATGTCTTCGTGCTTGATTTCATGAACGATTCGGATACGATCGGGGAAGCCTTTGCCGACTACTACCGCACCACCATCCTCGCGGAAGAGACCGACCCGAACAAGCTGCACGACCTGAAGGCAGCCCTCGACGGTTATCAAGTCTATGCCGCAGCTCAGATCGAGGAACTGGTGACGCTCTACCTCGACGGCGCGGACCGCGATCGGCTCGACCCGATCCTCGACGCCTGCGTCGCCGTCTACAAGGAGCAACTCAACGAGGACGGGCAGGTGGACTTCAAGGGCAAGGCTAAGGCGTTTACGCGCACCTATGGTTTCCTCGCCCAGATCCTGCCCTACACGAGCTCCGAGTGGGAGAAGCTCTCGATCTTCCTCAACTTCCTTATCCCGAAGTTGCCGGCACCCATCGAGGAGGACCTGTCGAAGGGCATCCTCGAAGCCATCGATATGGACAGCTACCGCGTCGAGAAGCAGGCGGCCGTGAAGATCCAGCTCCCCGACGAGAACGCCGAGATCGAACCCGTGCCCACCAGTGGCGGCGGCCGCGTCCCCGAGCCCGAGATGGATCGCCTCTCGAACATCCTCAAGACCTTCAACGACCAGTTCGGTAACATCCCGTGGACCGACGCCGACCACGTGCATAAGCTGATCACCGAGGATATCCCGAACCGAGTCGCAGCCGACACAGCCTACCAGAACGCCAGGAAGAACTCCGACAAGCAGAACGCCCGAATCGAGCACGACAAGGCCCTGCAGCGCGTGATGACCGCAGTGCTCAGGGACGACACGGAGCTCTTCAAGCAGTTCATGGACAACGAGTCGTTCCGACGCTGGATGACGGATACAGTTTTCGGCCTCACCTACGAGCCGTCGCCAACGACGACCTGAGAACCGGGGACGCCCCATTTTTCCTCCAAAATAGGGCAACGTCCCTGGTTTCCTTCTTGAATCAAGAGACGGACGTTTCATTGGTCGGTTCGATGACATCCTGGCGATCGATAACTTCGTCCGGTGGTCTGGAGATCCAGACGACTGCTACCGAATCATCGATGAGCGGACGGGCGACCTCATGAAGCTAATTGAGCAGCAAACCATCAAGCCGGGAGTGAACACGACCCGTCATCTGGGGGAGGGGGAACAGTGATAAGGAGACGCTGATGAATACGAGTTGTAAGTTGAAATGCCGGTCAGCATAATTACAAGTAGGCCATTGCAACCGAGACACGGATCGTCAACACTTGGAGCCGTGGTCATGAGCAAGCGAAACCCAGGCGACTACGCAGCACTGGTGTATAGTCCCACAAAGCCGGACCGTAACAAGGTCCGACGCCAATACCGTGCTTGGCGTAGGGAGCACAAGCTGCCGGATCGATGTGATAACTCCGGGTGTGTTTTTCACACCCAACCTCTCGTCTGGAACGCAAAGCCTCTTCCTTTGGTCCTTGATCACGTTGACGGTAACAAGTTTGATAACAGCCCTGAAATGCTTCGATACCTCTGCGCAAACTGCGACTCTCAGCTCGCAACGCGTGGTGGCAAAAATCGTAATAGGATACGCGGGCTACACGAGCAGGGCTTCCGAATCGTAGAACGTGACGGGCGCACGTCGTACTCCTATATCGGAAGAGGGGATGTGTATATTGGCGGTTCAGCTGAAACATCCGGTCCTCGAACCTCGCCAGAGTCGGAACGCAATGACCCAGCTGGTGCGCCTAAACTGGTCGAGCCCGACCCAACAGATTAGCGTGTCTCTCGGCCAACCGCGCGGCCTAACCCGCCGTCTCCAGCCAACCAGCGCTGAAAGCGCGCTTGA
>JBEKYG010000069.1:0-11601 GCA_049511215.1 Acidobacteriota bacterium
TCCCGTCCCCATGCGTTTTTGCAATAGATTTATCTGGTCCGACGTTAGCTCTTTGACAACACTGATGGCGAACGCCGCCGTATTGATCATGTTCGTGTAGATCTGGGCCGCTTGATCATTGGTAATTGTTTTTATTGCACTCCCTGCGACCCCCGAATTCTGGCCCAGGATGGCATCGTCCAAGGCGATTCGTGCTGCCGGGATATCGGCGCTTGGGGGTGCCGGCTTGTTGGCGGCGCGGAAATCACTGATCAAGCCGTTTATGTAGGTCTCCTGGTCGGACGAGAGCGCCGCGGCTCCAGCGGCCTGCAGAGCGTTCTTCAGGGGAAACAGCAGGTCACGGTTTTGAATCATCTGGCCTGGAGTAACCATGACCCGACCGGATCTCTGCGCAAAGGCCGCGCCCGGCAGGGCAATGAGCAAGCAGAGCGCAAGTGTCACGGCAAGCAAGAGGCTGATTCGGTTAATTCTGTTTTCCATTTCGAGTTCCCTTCCACATGTTATTGTACTATTTACTCGCTAATCCTTTGCCAAGCGGAGAGGATTTTCACCGCCAAGACTCCAAGGCACCAAGTGCTTAATGATGAGACTGCCATTCTTTATTCCCGGCCCAGGTTACTCAGGGTCCCTGTGTACAATAGCGCAGGAGAACGCGGGTAAGCAAACGGCGATATACTCCGCGCCCTCGGTTCCGGGAGTGCTGTAGCGCACACATTCGCCTGCGGGAACTCGCACCGCCTGGCCGGAGCGAACCTCGATCCGGCCGGCGCGGCCTTCTACGACCAATGTGCCGCGCAGCACCACGGTGAACTCTTCGAACTCCGGCGTCTGGCCGGGCTCGACCCAGCCCGGCGGGCTGGTCATCTTCGCAATGCTTATGATATCAGTACCGGAGTTCACCCGGCCAATGAATTCCTCGATCCGCTTCGGCTTGTTGCCCGCAGCCTGGATCAGTGTCGGTCTCTCGATCAGCATCGCCATAGGTATGAAATCTCCCCCTCGGTTGCGATACCTCAAGCCACCCTGCTATGCCGGACCATGGCAGCGGGATCGCCCTACTTGATGACGATCCCCGGGGTCACGCCGGCTCGAGCCGCCGCTGCATTGAACGCCGCGACCTCCGTCTTCGCAGTGGCTGATGCCCGCTGCATGAGCTGCTCGACCTGCGGCTTTAGATCCGTGTATCGCTCGGTTACCGCCGTATTGAGCTTGCGTTCGAGCCCCACGATGTTTCCGTAGAGCACCACGATCTGATTATCCAGCCGGCCCGGGAAGTTCAGCGCGTCCTCGTTCGCCTCTCCCTGAAGCTGCGTCATATCGCCTTCAACCGCCACCAGGTGGTCGGTCAATGTTTTGGCCGCGGCCGCAAGCGCCGCGCTCTTCTTCGCGATATCGGCTGCCTGTTGCTTCGCATCGCGAATCTGCGCCAGTGTGTCGTAGAGCTGCTTCGCCCATCCGCCCACCTCGAGGGCCATCTTCAAACGCGCAGCCTCCTCGGCGCCGGTCATCGCCGGCTGATAGCGCGGGTCCGCGGCAAGGTGGAACGGCTGCGACTGCGACCACGCGCCCATGCTGAGCTTGACGGTGTACATGCCTGCCGCGACCTTTGGCCCCTGTCCTCCGCGGCCGCCCCACATTACGATGCCTCGAGGAATCGTGAACGGCGGCGGCAATGTCTGATTCTGCCAGGTTGCGCTGTTGAGCCCTTTGTGCGCGCTGATACTCGCGGGCGCCGTGCCGAACCCGCCCCCACCACGGCCCCCACCGGCACCTGCGCCTGCGGCGGCTCCTGCTACCGCACCGCGGCCGGTTGTTGGAGCAGCTCCTCCGGCCCCCCCTCGGCCCCCACGGCCGCCGGCGCCTGCCCCAGCCGGCTCTGGAATCAATGCCGGCGGCTGCCGCTCCATCCCGGATCCGGGCTGGCCCGTCGCGGTGTACACGGCGGTGCCGGTCGAGTCCATCACCTGCAGGGTCACCGGAGTGGTGGGCTCGTCCTTGAACCAGTAGTAGAACGTCGGCGGCGGAACCGCCGCGCCTCCCCCACCACGGCCCCCACCGGCCACCCGGTAGCCCTCCGCGGGCTTGAAGAGCACGGCAGCCTGGTCACTGAGTCCGGACCTGAGTCCCTCGACGACCGGAAGCTCATCGAGAATCCAGAATCCCCGTCCCTCAGTCGCCACGATCAGGTTGTGGCGGTAGATCTTGAGATCCATGACCGGCACGGCCGGCAGATTGAGTTGGAATCGTTGCCAGTGTCCGCCGTCATCGAAAGAAATATTCATGCCGGATTCAGTCCCCGCGAAAAGCAGGCCGGGCTGATCGGGATCCTCGCGAACCACCCTCGTCGCCTGCCCGACCGGAATGCCATTGGTGCCGTCCGCGAGGCGCTTCCAGGTGGCGCCGTAGTCGTCCGTCTGGTACACCATGGGCGTGTAGTCGTTCAGCATAAACCGGTATGCGGTCACGATGGCGTGGCCGGCGTTTTTCGGCGACAGATCGATGGCGTTGACTGTGCTGTCCTGGGGCAAACCCGGCGGCGTAATATTCGTCCAAGTCTTGCCGTTGTCGCGAGAGATGTGCATGAGCCCGTCGTCGCTGCCGGCCCACAACAGTCCGGGCGTCACCGGCGACTCCTCGAAAGCGAAGATCGTGCCGAACACCTCGACGCCCGTATCGTCTCGCGTAATGCCCTTGGCGCCGGAATAGTCCTGTTTCGTCTTGTCGTTGCGCGTGAGGTCCTTGCTGATCACTTCCCAGGTCTGGCCACCGTCCTTCGATCGATGTACGAACTGCGAGGTCGTGTACAGGATGTCGGGATTGTGGGGCGACAACCGAATCGGCGCGTTCCACTGAAAGCGGAACTTCAAATCCGCCGCGCGCTGGCCGGTCTCCGAGTCCGCATAGGGCCGGACGTCCTCAGTGATTCCCAGTCCCCGATCCTGGCGCGTAATCTCGCCTCCGTAGCTTCCGGCGTAAATGATGTTGTAGTTGCGTGGATCGACGGCGATGTATCCGCTCTCGCCGCCACCGACGCTGGGGATAATCTCGCCGACATTGTTGCTCGGTACGCCGACCGTGCTGTTGTCCTGTTGCGCGCCGTACACCCAATACGGCCAGCGGGTATCGACCTCGATGCGATAGATCTCGGCGGTCGGCTGATTATTTACCGTCGACCAGGTCTGCCCGCCGTCAAGCGAGACGTTGGCTCCGCCGTCGTTGGATTCGACCATGGCCCTGTTGTTGATCGGGTTGATCCACCAGTCGTGATTGTCGCCGTGCGGTGTGCGCAGGGTGGTAAACGTTTTGCCGCCGTCGGTGGACTTGTAGGCACCAGTGTTCGTTGCATATACCGTGTCCGGCTCGATCGGGTCCGCGAAGATCCGGATGTAACAAAATCCGCGCTGCTGCAGGTTGCGCGTGGTGTTCGTCCGGACCCAGGTGTCACCCCCGTCATCCGACCGAAACACGCCTCCCTGATCTTCGGCGGCCTCAACCAGCGCGTAGACGCGTCGCGGATTTGCCTGCGATACCGATACGCCGATCTTGCCCACCATGACCTTGGCCGGCAACCCGCCGGTGAGTTTCGTCCAGTGATCGCCGCCGTCAGTCGAGCGGTACAAGCCGTCCTCCATGCTTCCGGAGTCGATCGTCCAGGGCTGCCGCCGGACCGTCCACATCGAGGCATATAGCGTGTTGGGATTTTTCATGTCCATCGAGATATCCGCGGCGCCCGTGTTTTCGCTCACCGCCAGGACCTGCTCCCACGTCCCGCCGCCGTCTTTCGTGCGATAAACCCCGCGCTCTTTGTTGGGTCCGAAGATGTTGCCCACGACCGCGGCATACGCCACATTCGGATTCTCCGGATGGATGACGATCCGGCCGATGAGACCGGCCTTCTCGAGGCCGACGTGCTGCCACGACTTGCCCCCATCTATGGATCTATACACGCCGTCTCCGTTTGAGACATTGCCGCGGGGCTCAGCCGTTCCGGTCCCGACATATACGACATCGGGATTCGAATAGGCGACGGCCACGGCGCCGATCGATCCGACGTTGATTTGACCGTCCGTGACGGGCAGCCACGTTACACCTGCGTCGGTCGTCTTCCACACGCCTCCCGCACAACCCATGTAGTAGGTCTGCGTGTTCGACGGCACTCCCGCGACCGCCGTGGCCCGCCCCCCGCGACTGAATACCGTCAGGGGCCGGAAATATAATCCGCTTACCAGCCCTGCGTTATCTCCGCCGGCTGCCTGCTGCGCGCCTATGCGCAGAACCGTCACAAACACAACCAACGCGCCACCGACCGTAAACAGCGCGGCGCGACGTTGCCATGTTCTCATCGCCATTTCCTCCATCACAATGAATCCCGCTCATGTGCAGCGGGAGGAGAATCTCATAGGAACCTGATCGACTGCCCGCTGCCGACGGCATGAACGAATGGGTAGTCCTGCGATTCAGGCATTGAGAAAAAAAGAGCCACGAATAACACGGCGGGGCACATTCGCAAACCCAAAAGCTTAACGCAGAGGCCGCAGAGATCAACCGAGAGGCCGCGGAAATCGGATAGAAAAACGACCTTACAACGGGTTTTCTCTGCGCCCTCTGCATCAGCCTCTGAGGCCTCTGCGTTAAGTTTTTTTTGTTTGCGGCTATCCTGCGCTGTGTTGTTCGTATCCGTTTTTGTCCTGCACTGTCAGAATCACGGTTATTCGAATGATGTGAATGTTTATCCGTGCACCATTCAAAAGCAAGCAGGAATTTGCCGACTTGCAGGGACGAGGGCCAATAACCGGTTTTCCCCTTTGCCCCTCCACCCCCAAATCCGGCGAGCAGAGCATCGGCCTGAGTTCTTCGCATTGGGTGTAATTGGAAGTGGAAGTCACTCCTGGAGAAATCAAAACAAAAACGCCAGGGATTCCACGGACTTCACGGATATGTTAAAAAATTCTCGATCATGTACTGGGGCCGCCGGACGGGAGTCGACCTCCGACGATCAAGGGCAACTTCGACCATTTTGGCGTAGATCTCCGCGGGAATCGGCTCTTTGCTACCGCGGAGCGAGCAAGCGCTGTCCTGGTGCTGGATCCGCGTACCGGCAATCTGGATCATTAAAGGCTTGCAATCACACGCCGCAGCCGGGTTCTGACCTCCGCGGCAACTTCATACAACACCGGGTCTCCTCTGAAGCTGCCGAGCATGGCCACCGGATCTACGGCCGTGACGACGGTATCGCTGCCCTCCTCGTACACGGTGACATTGCAGGGCAGCAGCAGTCCTACGTCCAGGTTGGCTGACAGCGATCGGTGAGCGAAGGCGGGATTGCACGCGCCTAAAATCATATAGCGGCGAAAGTCAACGTTGAGTTTCTGCTTCAACACGGCCTGAGCGTCAATCTGGGTCAGCACGCCAAAGCCCTCTACCTTGAGCGCGTCCGTGGTTTTCTGAATGGCCTGTTCATAAGTCAGGTTCACTGTGGTGCGAATTCCAAGATCGGTTGCCATCGGGTTGTCTCCTTCTGCAGCGTCGGTTCATTCCTGTGCCTTCTTCGCTTTCGCTGCTCGTCGTTTGACTTGATCCTTCAGCATCCGCTCTTTATAGATTGCCGGGGGATACTCCTGCATCGCGGATTCTTTAACGAACTCCTCAACAATATCGAGGGGCATTTGCGCTGCGTTTTTAAAATTGATACATCCCTTCTGGAATTTTGCTTTCGAGAGAAGCTTCTCATACTTTTCACGCAACCCCGTCCCGCAGAATCGCTCGGAGCTGCCGTACATTACCATGGAATGAAATGACATGTGGGTCTTGACGCTGGAGAGCGCATACTTGAAAATCCCGTCGGGCATATTATAGACGAGCATCTCCTTGCCCATCATTCTCCCGACGGACACCTTGACATTCTTGTCGTGCTCCATGATCAATTGGTGAAGTCTGGAGATGATCGTTTCGCGATCAGGCTGGAGCGAGTCAAGATATTCCTGAACGGTCATGCTGATCCTCCTTGGGGTTAC
Organism: Acidobacteriota bacterium; assembly: GCA_049511215.1. Lineage (GTDB taxonomy): Bacteria > Acidobacteriota > UBA6911 > UBA6911 > UBA6911 > JAFNAG01. The sequence continues at coordinate 6,015 of JBEKYG010000069.1, forward strand.
CATCAATCGGGATCCCGCAGGGGGAAGTCGAAATGAAATCCTTAGTACCCCTTCGAGAAGCCCACGGATCGGCTGCCTGTCGCTCTCGCTGGCCGAACCGAGATGCGTGCCGGGTCAGACGAAGCCCGCCCGAATGGCAAGTCGGGACTACGCGACGGACAGCTGCAGGTATCAGTCCGTTCCGGTTTGGTCGACTACATAACACCCGAGCATCCAACTCTCCTTAAGTCAATCTACGCCCTGCGCATGTGCTTGTCAATTTGGCCTGCCAGGCATCTGCGATTCGGGCACTGAAAAATAAATGCAGCCACGAGGTACACGAGGCAGCATAGACGCAACCAAAAGCAAAAACTTAACGCAGAGACCACAGAGATCAATGCGGAGGCCGCAGAGATCGGACAGAAAAATATCTTGAAACAAGGATTTTCTCTGCGGCCTCCGCATCAGCCTCTGTGGTCTCTGCGTTAAGCTTTTGACTTTCGTGCTCTAACAGTAAGGATTTAACAGTAAGTAGCACGAAGAATGCGCACAATAAGGGTTTGCGCGTACGTCCATCATGAGCCAAGGCCTCTTCAGCCTTCTTTGGGAAATGGCAAAGTAAATTCGAAATACCATGGATTAGCCAGCGTGCTTATCTAAAGATGAATGGAACTATTGAGGTGGCACGGATTTGAGTGTTTTTTCTATCCATGGTCGGAGGCGGAACGGATTACGGCGTTTCCTCGCGAGCAAATCTGTGCCGGCCTTGGTGATAGCTTTGATTGCCATTTTCGCCTTCGCCGACAGCCCCAAAGCCGCCCGGGCCCGTGTCTTGGTAGTGGCAGTCCGTGACTCCGGCCTTTTCACCATGTGTCCTCCCGAAACGACTATCAAGAAATGGGGATACCCGGGGCGGACGCCGAGTTTAGAGATTATTCAGAACCCCGAAGGTCCGCGCTTTGCACTCCCACAACACCTTCTCAAGCTGGATCGTCCAGTCCTGGACCGTTCGCGGGCCGGCTGGTGGAATATCATAGGGCGGATGCCGGGCTTATGCCCCTCAGGAACCATCGATCCGGACTTGAAAAGAGGGGTCGAGAAGGAGTTCTCAAAGCGGGATGATTACCTCCTCGTGAATTCTGTTGAGCAAGCCGATCTGGTTTTCTTGGCAGAAGGACTCTATGCGGACCAGTATTCCGGTTTCATCGGCGCCCAGTTCGGACGCGCCAAGCCCACTGGACTTCCCCTGCTGGGAGTAGTCATGGCAATCGTCGTTCCGGCCGGTGTCTACGCTCGAGATCCCGCGGATAGTGAATTACTCCTGGAAGGAAGGCTCTGGGAAGGCGTGGAAGCATGGAAGTCGAACCCGCCCGAACTCGACGGGCGACCAGCTTCTGAACCAGCCTCACTCGAACAATTGGTGACGCGGTTCATCAATCGGAAGAACCCTACAGAGAAATTTTTTCCACTCTGCGCCCCACGGATTCTTACCCCGTCTGTGGACGGTCTGGGAATGCCTCGATCAAACTCCAAGCAAAACGACGCAGAAGGCCGAGCGCCGGTCCTGCCCAAAAACGTTTCGAATGCCTCTACATCAAACAATGCCATCAAAGTAAACGTTTCGCTGGTTACTGTGCCGACGATCGTAAGCGACGGGGACGGCAGGCATGTTCCGGATTTGTCCGCAAAGGACTTTCACGTATTCGAAAACGGTGTCGAACAACAGATCGACCGCGTTATTCCGGAGGTGACGCCCTTTAACGTGGTGCTGATGCTGGACACGTCAGGCAGCACGCTTTTCGAGCACAGTCAGATTCAGAATGCGGCTCTGGCGTTTGTGGAAACGTTGCGCGCGGAGGACCGCATCATGGTCGTTTCGTTTGATTCCTATATATACCTTGACTCTGCCTTTACCCTGGATCGAGCCGCACTGCGGCGAGCCATCCTTCGGACGGACACAGGCGCAGGGACGCGGTTGTACGATGCGCTGGACCTGGTCTTAACAGAATGCCTCAGCCGCGTTGAGGGCCGAAAAGCGATCGTGCTATTTACGGACGGGATCGATACTGAGAGCTGGCTTGCCCGACTTGGAAATTACCAGGAAAAGGTGGAGGAATCTGACGCGCTGGTTTATGTCGTTCAGTACGATGCCAGGTTAGCCTCGTTCGCTTCCAAATATCTGAATGGACTCAGCGAAAACAGCGGAGGCAGGCTCTTCATCGGATCAACAATTACCACCCTCACCGGAGCCTTCGCGGGCATTTCCGATGAGTTGCAACATCAATATACGATCTGCTACTACCCTTCCAGCCAGGTAAGTGATTCCGCCTTTCGGCAGATTCGCGTGACTGTCGATAGGCCGGGCGCGAAAATCCGCGCGCGAGCAGGGTATCGTATTGCCGCCCGGCCGACAGATCATTAACGAGCGATCACGGCACTCCTCTATATAGCACCAAAACGCAAAGACCCTAAGACGCCAAGAAATCGGCGATTCGAGATTCGAGATTTTCGAATTTCGAATCTCGAATTTAAGTAAAGATTAAATCTTTTGACGCCTTGGAGTCTTGGAGTCTTGGCGGTTGTGCTTTGGCGGCAGCAATGCCGCTCCCTTTTACCGATCCGGTCAGCCAGACGCTTTCACCTTGTGCTGCAAACTAAAATTCCTTATAAGTATGGGATCGCAGTCACAAGCCAGAAGTCTATGTGGGTACTTAGTGTCATTCCTGGCGCGCCCCACGGAGCTGATTCGTGCTGCAACCGAATCTACTCAGACACGTCGGGCACGCCGCGAATTGGAGGAAGCTATGGGTAAGCAGGCATTTCGGCAAACGCTCAGGATGACGCTCCTATTTGGCGTCGCGTTTGCCTGGGCAATTGGCGCCAACGCGTTTCAGGCGGCCAAGCAGGTCCGTCCGGCAGCACCGCAAGTGCAAGCGCAGGCGCAGAAGAATGATGATGAATACACGAAGCGGATCCTGGATGCCACGCCGGACAAACGGATCTTGACCGAACTGGTAGACCATGTGCCGCTCTCGGCGACGGTACCGTCCCCGCTGAAAGTCCTGGGCTACGTGCCGGGTGAGAACAGCAAACTCACTTATAACAAGGATATCATCCGGTACCTCGACGCCCTCGACAAAGCGTCGGACCGTGTCACGATGTGGGAAATTGGCAAAAGCGAGGAGGGGCGGCCCATGGTTGCGGTTGCCATCTCCGATGAAGCCACCATCAAGAACCTGGACAAGTACAAAAAGATTACGGCGCAGCTTAGCGACCCGCGCAAGCTGACTGACGCTCAGGCGCGGGAGCTTATTCAAACCGGCAAGCCGATCTACTACGCGAGCGGCAGCATTCATTCGAGCGAGGCCGGCAGTCCGGAAATGCTGATGGAGCTGGCTTACCGCCTGGCGGTGGAAGAGACGCCGTTCATCCAGCAGATCCGCAACAACAGCATTGTCGTCATTACGCCGGTGAGCGAAGTCGACGGCCACGACCGGTATGTGGACAATCAGCGCGCTAACGAAGCAGGCCAGCCTGCGCCGGGTATGACTTATTGGGGTCATTACGTCGCACACGACGATAATCGCGACGGCATCGGCAAAGGCCTCGCCCTGAGCCAGAACATGCTGAAGTCGTTCCTCGACTTGCATCCGCAGGTTTTCCACGACCTGCACGAGTCGGTGACCTTGCTCTATATTTCCACCGGCACCGGCCCATACAATCCGAATATCTCGCCGATTCAGGTGAACGAGTGGTGGTGGCTCGCGCAGACGGAAATCATGGAAATGACCAAGCGCGGCGTGCCGGGCGTGTGGACGTACGATTACTACGACGGCTGGGTTCCGAACTATATGTTCTGGATTGGGGTTACGCACAACTCCATCGGCCGGTTTTATGAGACTCAAAGCTACGGCGGCGGCGGCAGAGGCGGAGCGCCTGCGCCCGGCGCACCGGCCGGCGCTCCGGGGGCGGCCGCTGCAGCAGGCGGAGCGGCGCGCGCCGGTGGGGGTGCTCCCCCGGCGGAGGCCGCGCAGGCCGGCGGCCGTGGACGCGGCGGAGTGGGCGCAGGTCAGAGCCGTGAGTGGTATCGCCCGAACCCGGTGCCGCCCGAAGGCGTGCAGTGGAGCGGACGCGAGAACATCAACATGCAGCAATCGGCAATTCTCATCGCGATGAATGCCCTTGCCAAGAACCATGAGATGTTCCTCGAGAACTACTACGTCAAGAACAAACAGATGATCGAGAAGGGCAAGAACCAAGCACCCTATGCCTACGTAATTCCTGCGCAGCAGCACCGGCGCGTCGAGGCTGCTGAGCTGATGAATCACTTCCGCCGCGAAGGTGTTGAAGTGGATACCGCGACTTCGCCATTTACGGTCGGAAATGTCCAGGTGGCGGCCGGCGACTACATCATCCGGCTTGACCAACCCTACGGTGGCCTGGTCGAAATGATGCTGGGCGTCCAGTGGTATCCGGAACAGAATCCCACTCCCTACGATGACACGGGCTGGTCGTTGCCGCTGCTGCGAAATGTCCAGGCGCGTCGCATCGAGGACAAGAGCATTTTCGACAAGCCGATGACGCTGGCTACCGCCGACCTTAAGGCGGCCGGCACCATTACAGGCACCGGCGGCACGATCATCATCGACCACAGTACAGACAGTACGCTGGTCACCTTCCGATTTGCCAACGCCAGTGTGAAGATGTCTGCCGCCGAGCAGGCATTCGACCTGGGTGGGCATCATTTCGGGCCCGGGGCGTTTATCATTCCAAACGCCAATCGCTCGGCGCTCGAACCGCAGATCCGGGACTTCGGGCTGCTGGCCTGGGCAACCGACACGACACCCAATGTGCCGATGCACGATCTCGACGTGCCCCGCATCGGCTACATCCATTCGTGGTCCAGTACGCAGGACGAAGGCTGGGATCGGATGGTGTTCGACAAACTCAAGGTGCCGTACACCTACTTCGGCGACAACCTCGTCCGTCAGGGCAATCTGCGCGCCAAGTACGACGTGATCATTTATCCGAGCAGTCCGATTCAGGTGGATGGCGGCGAAATGCCGACCGGCGGAACGCCTCAGCCGTACCTGAAAACCGACGCCACGCCCAATATAGGCACGGCGCCTGATACTACCAACGACCGGCGCGGAGGGCTCGGCCGTGACGGCTTGAAAGCCCTCGAAACCTTCGTGGAGGAAGGCGGTGTCCTGATTGCGGAAGGGCAAGCGGCGTCGCTATTCCCCGAGTACCGGCTCGTACCCGGCGTGTCGATCGACACGGTGCAAGGCCTGTATGTGCCCGGCTCAGTCCTGAAGGCAATGCTCGGCGACAAGACCAGTCCGATTCTCTACGGCTATGATCAGAACGCGCTGGGCGTCATGTACAAAGGCGGACCAAACCTTGTGCTGGGCGCCGGCGGCGGCGGACGTGGCGGCGGGGGGGGCGGACGCGGCGGCGGCCTACCGGCCGGCGTCGGTGGCGGCAACTTAAGCCCAATGGCCATTGCTCCGCGGCTGACGACTCTTGATGCTGCTCCCCCGGCCGGTGCAACACCTAGCGCTGCCGGTCGCGGCGGACGCGGCGGCGGCGGCTTTGGCGGCGGCGG
>JBEKYG010000070.1:0-11532 GCA_049511215.1 Acidobacteriota bacterium
ATAATGTGGAAGCGCTGGTCGGGGATTTCCTCAGGGAGTTGGATGTTCTCGAAGCCGGACTAGAGCACCCGAGAGAGCCCGAGCCTCCGATGGTCATCGCCGCGGTCCAGGTTGCCGGCCCACCTGAGATTGGCGCTGCTACAACTTTGCGGCCCTGCATTGAGGAAGAGGAGGTGTCGGGGGAAGCCGGGGGCGCTCTCGTAGATGTGGAAGCCGAGCTCGCCCGGACCCTGGATGAGTTGGAGATGCAGGATAGATCCAATGTCGTGACGCTCCCCATCCACGAGGTTTCGAGCACGAGGCGGGCGGGCGTAACTCTCGTATCGGATTCCGAATCCTCGTCAGCGGCTCCTGCGGTTCAGCTTCCTGCCCCCAAACTGAAAGGTGCAGAGGAGAAGCGGGAATCACCCGTCAGTGCAGCCGAGCCGGGATTGACTCTGGGGCGGCGCCAGGCTCTGATCACGCTCTTTGCCGCGCCAGAGCCACTCCGAATAAGGTGGAGAGTCGCAGTTGGATTCGCAGCTGTGATCCTGATAGCACTCATGGCACTAGTGCTCTATCGTTTCCTCCCATCCTCGGCGGACATGCAAGGCGCAACGAAAGCAGGTGCAAGGACCCAAGGAGAGTCGCAGCCAAGCGCTTCAGTACAGAAAGCGGAGCCGGCAGTATCCGAGAATACGCCTGATAACTCAATAAGCGCCGATGCGACGGCGCCCCAGAGTGATAAATCGCGGACAACTGCTGCACCGAACCAGTCCGCACCGGCACTTCGGACGGGTGCCCTGAGCGCCGCTCCTGCTCAGCCGCGCAAAGCGGACTCCGGTACCACGCTTGCCGCCAATAGTCCCGCTGCCGGCCGAACCAATTCGGGGCCCGCACAAGAACCACCCAGGTTGGTTGCTCCCTCCGGAACCTCGGGGCAAGTGATATCTGCCAAGACTGAACCCACTCTTGCGGTGACGCCTTTGGCCCTGATTCCGCCGGCCGCCACCCCGGGTCAGCAGACTCCAACCTTCTCGACCCCGCAGACTAATGCTGGCGCGGGTACACCAACTCCGCTGCTGACTGTTCGGCAACCCCCGGATGAAAATGCACCACCCTCTACCCCCCCCGCACTTCCGGCGTCTCAGACCGCGACCGGATCCGGCGCGAGTTCAAGGGAGTCCACCGATCCATCGAAAGGGGTGACGCCGCCGGCAGGATTGACCAGCCCCGCCGTGGCGATCTCAAAAGTGGCCCCTCAATATCCGCAGATCGCGAGGAAGTGGAAGGTCGCAGGTACAGTAATGGTCGTTGCCCAGGTAGACAGCCAAGGACGAGTGTCAAAGGCCACCGCGGTGAGTGGACCCGAGATGTTGCGTCAGTCGGCCGTGGACGCCGTAATGCACTGGCGCTTCCAGCCCGCCGTCCTCAAGGGCGTCAACGTCAGCGCCGAGGTGTCGGTATCTGTCGTCTTTCAGAATTAGTTGTTCCTAGGGAGCGAGTTTATTAAGAAGGTCATGAAACATCTACTCGATTATTCTGATTTGAATAAGGCTACCAGAGCTCAATCCCCAGAGCTCAAGGATGATCAGGCTGCAGATTCTGCACACGTATCCGTCCTTCTTGTTCAGGAAGCGCTTCACTTTTTGCTAGCCTTTCAGTAAGGAGTTGACACTTCAGAATCACTACATCTACTAACACTCAGAAAGCGAAAGTGCATTGAATCATGTTGACAGAAGAGCGAAAACGAAGATATGAAGAGGTCCTGGCGCTGGCTCAGGAAGAGTTGGACCAACTCGACAAAGAGCTGGCTGCGGAAATAGCCCGGTCCAAAGAAAGGATTCGGGATCTGCAGGAGGCCAAGAGGTCTGTCAAGCAGATCTATGACGGGGCCGCCGCTCGATTGGGCATCAAGAACGATTTCGAAATGAGAGCGATTGAAGTCGTAGAAATCGAGAAGCACGGCTAGACGTATCGGATCTGCAACAGGAACTCTCCGGATTCATTCGCGTTATCAGTTCACGCGCGGTAAGCAAAATGAGCCCTAAATCAGCCTTCCTCTCCCGTTTCACACCCAGCTTGATGACGCCGAAAGTGCTGGAGGAGATCTTCGTCCAGCGCGAGGGCCTGGCGCGCCAACTATTGGAGCGGGTGCGTGAGAGCGCCTTCAGTGCCTCACCCCAACACACGCTGCTTGTGGGGCCTCGGGGCATCGGCAAGACCCATTTGATTTCCTTGATTTATTACAGGCTCCGCGCGATGGAAGACCTCCGTGACAGGCTGTTCCTCGCCTGGCTGCGAGAGGAGGAATTCGGAGTCACCTCTTTCATGGACCTGCTATTCCGCATTCTCCACGCGCTGGTTGCCGAACAAGAGGGCAATACCGAACTGGCAGGGCGAGTCCAGGCGCTTTACAGCCTGCCGCCGGACAGGGCCGAGAGTGGAGCGGCGGAGTTACTCAGAGGCTTCGTGGGTGGGCGGACCCTGCTGGTACTGGTAGAGAACCTGGACGACATATTTCAGAGGCTGGGCAACCAGGGGCAGGCTCGGTTGCAGCGCTACTTGCGAGAAAATCGCTATTGCTCCATACTGGCTTCCTCCCAGAGTCCCTTGGAAAGCATGTCATCTCCCGGAGTGCTGTTTGGCGGCGTCTTTCATGTTCACCAACTGGAGGAACTGAGTTTCGAGGAAGCGATGCGCTTGCTCTCGAAGATTGCAGGCTACCGCGGTGATCGCGACCTTTCCGCCTTTATTTCAACACCCAGAGGAACGGCGCGGATGCGTGCCCTCAAGTACATCGCAGGAGGTAACCATCGTGCCTACGTGATCTTCTCCCAATTCCTCACGCGAGAATCGCTCGACGACCTGATAGAACCGCTGATGCGGACGATCGACGATCTGACCCCGTACTACCAAGCGCGCATGGCGTGGCTTTCACCTGAGCAGAGGAAGATCACGGCGTTCATCTGCGAGTGCCGCCATCCCGTGCCGGTGCGCGAGATCGCGCGGCACTGCTTCATGAAGCCAGAGGCCACATCCCTGCATCTCGAGATGCTGCAGAAGGTGGGCCACTTGAACGCCATCTCAGTGGGCGCTGACACTTATTACGAATTGCGCGAACCTCTGATGCGGCTGTCTATTGAGGTCAAGAAACACCGGGGCAAGCCGGTCCGGTTGCTGATAGATTTTTTGCGCCTATGGTACTCCCCTGCTGAGCTGCAGCAGAGGTTGGCGTCTCTCCCGCCGGATGCCGTGCTCGAACGGGCATATGCTCTGCCTGCTCTTGAGGCTACTAAGGAAGAGGGAGAGCACCCTCGCGTGTCCGTGTGCTGTCAGCAATACAACACCGCGGCCCAAAATGAGGACTTTGCTCGCGCGCTGCAAGCCGCGGAAGAGCTCGTTGCCATCCGCGGCAACGCACAAGATTTGTTCGCTCAGGGATCTTGCCTCACAAGTCTGGGACGGCATGAAGCGGCCGTGGCCTGTTACGACAGGATCATCGCCATGAATGGGAACGACGCCCCGGCCTGGATGCTCCGGGGATCCTCACTCTACAAGCTCGGGCAGTACCAGGAGGCCTTGTATTCCTGCGACAGAGCGACTGAACTGAATCCAAATGCTGGGCGGGCGTGGGCTGAGCGCGGTGCGATCCTTCTCCATACCGGACGTCCGAAGCAAGCATTGGCTTCATTCGAGAAAGCCATTCAGCTGGATCAAGAAGACTCCTTCGCCTGGATAAGCCGTGGCATGGCGCTGTCGGACCTTGGCTGCTATGAAGAGGCTTCCTCTTCTTTCGCCAAGGCCGCGGAGTTGGCGCCGCAGGACGAGATGGCCCACATATATCTGGGCGCAGCCCTTATGGAGCTGAAGCGTCATGAGCAGGCGCTCGCCCACGCAGAGAAGGCTGCAAAACTCAACTCCCACCAGCCGCTGGCATGGGCTCTGCGAGGCATAGCGCTGGCCGCCCTGCGCCGCCATACTGATGGTTTGGCCTCACTCGGCCGGGCTATAGAACTCGGCGAGGAATCGTCCTTTGTTTACTTCAAACGCGCACAGATCCTGCTCCAGCAGGACCGGTGGAGGGAGGGTAGCGCGGCCCTCGACCAGGCTCTTGCCCGCTTCGCACGCTCTGACAATCCCGATGCGGGCAACACCGCCGAACTAGTCCGCCTGTTGCAGCGCGCTCTCGACGACGAGAAGCTCCTGCGACTCCGGATTAAAGTGCTGGTCCTGCTTTACTACAAACACAAAGTACTCAACGCATTGGGACAGGGACTGGTGGAGTCTATCTCCGATCTGCTTTCGCCGGTCTTCACCGATGCAACAGCCCGGCGATGGCTGGACCAGTGGCAAGCACTCGCGAGGGAGCGCGCCGAATTCAGTCTTCCCCTGCGTCTGCTGGATTCCGCGGTCTGCTATCGGGAAACGCAGGATCTACGGGTCCTCATGGAACTCCCCCCGGAAGAACGCGTTTTGCTCGAGCCCTTGCTGGGCGTGAATCTGCAGGCCACTGCATGAGAACGCTCCCCTGACTCACCCCAACTGTCCCGCAAGAAAGCAGCTCCTCTCTCCCGATACCGAAAATCTACAAAAGAAACGAGCCTGCCGGCCCCGGAACTATTCCGGTCCGAACTGATGAGGCGCTAACCGTCGCGCATTACACAAAGAAGGGTCGCGAAGGTGCTGCTGCCGCCACAGGATGTTCCCGATACCGGCCGATTTTCCGTTCTCCAGGATCCGACTGGCGCCGTGTTTGCGATCATCGCCTTCAGACCCATGTGAGGACTTCAGAACTCCTGACGCGATCTCGAAAACCGAAGGCGATTCACCTTGCTTTCGGGCAGGCTCCAAGCCCGCATTCCTCATCAGCTTTCTACTGCGGCGGCGGATCCGGGCATATCTACTGCGTTGCGCTCGGTCGGGTTCCTCGACGTACTGTCGAGTATGCCTGCGGAGCCCTCGGTCGCGCGCCTTGTATCCATGCCCGTCTGCTGCCTCGCTACGAAATCTGGTGAGAAATGCGGACTAGGCCGTCGCATGTAGCACCATTTCCCGGAACTCCTCGAGGGTCAACAGTCTCTTCTCTCGAAGCGAACGATCCTTGACTTCGGTTAAGAGTGCCGCCATTTGTTCCTGGTTGGCCTGAATTCCCATCTGGTCGAGGAAGAACGCGATGCTGTCGATGCCGCTGCCCTTTCCGAGCACGGCGCGCGGCGGGGTGTTGCCGACCAACTCCGGACGGAACGGCACCAGTTCGGTCGGAAACTCGGCCCCGCAATTCCGCAGCCAGCTAACGATAATGCCGCTCTCGATGTCAAACAGGTTTTCTCCGACGACGCAGCGATTGCCAGGAACACGCACGCCGGCGAGCTCTTGCACCAAACGAGACACTTGCACGAACTTTTCGGTTTTTAAGCCCAGGTCGACGTCGTACATCGTCTTCAAAGCCAGGCCCAGCTCTTCATACGCGCAGTTGCCCGCGCGCTCGCCGATCCCGGTGACGGAGGTGTGAGCGACCTGGCAGCCGGCGGCCATCGCCATCAGGGTGTTCGCCACGCCCATGCCGAAGTCGTCGTGGAAGTGCACTTCGAAGGGAGTGTCGGCAAAGACCTGGCGCATGCGCTGGATCAGGAAAGGCACCGTGTGCGGGGCGAGACCGCCGAACGTATCCACGATGGTGAGCGCGTCCATGTGCCCCTCTGTAGCCACGCGCTTCAGCATCGGGAGCACCCAGTCGAGCGGCGCCCGAGAGAAATCGATCGGGAAAAAGACCACGTAGAGGCCGTGGTCCTTCGCGAATCTGGTTGCCGCGATAGAGGTCTCGATGGCCTTGGCGGGCTCCCATCGATACGCGCGCTCGATGATGTGGGTCGAACTGGGCACCTCCATCACGATTCCCTTGACCCCCGTATCAAGGGAGCGCTTGACATCCTCGACCATGCAGCGCGCGAAGGAAAAGACCTGCGTGCCCGACCCTTCCAGGCGCTTCGCGATCTCGCGAATGGCCTGCTCGTCCGACTTCGACACCACCGGCATTCCCGCCTCGATCCTATGCACGCCGACTTCAGCAAGCGCTTCGGCAATCCGGATCTTATCGTCCTTGGTGAAGACGATGCCCGCCTGTTGCTCGCCATCGCGCAGCGTCACGTCGTGCAGCTGAGGGTGCGGATCAAAGGCAATGCGGGCACGCACGTCCGCGTCGAAGTTCCAGGGGCTGGTGAACCACATGTTGGTCTGCCACGGCTTGCGCATATGAAATCTCCTCCCCCGCGTAGGTGCCGGAAAATCACGGGCATTTGATACCTACTATTCAAACACTGCAAGGAAAAAGCGGCCACGAAGAACATGATGCTGCATAGCCCCAGCTAGAGGCTAACGCCAAGTCGCAAAGACGCTAGGACGCCAAGAATTTAAGGATAAAACTTTTGGCGCCTTGGAGCCTTAGAGTCTTGGCAGTGAAAATTCCTTTCCGCCTGCCAAGCGATTTACGGGTAAGTAGTACGAACCAGGATCGATGGAACCACGACCGGAATCTGGTATCCTGATGTGCGTGAAACAAGCAGTGTCAAGCGCGAGGTCTCCCCTCCTTTTTTACTATCATCGGCTGAACCGCTACAGCTTCAATGCTCTTGCGGGCGCACTCGACAGCAATCCCGACCTGGCGGAATGGCCGGTCACCCTGGCCAGGACGGCGGAAGAAATAAGAACCGCCGCGACTGCCCTTCTGGATCAGCATGGCCGGATCATTGTGGCATTCTCTGTGCTGACGCCTCAACTTGGGGATCTGCAGCACCTTGCCGGACAACTCCGATCGGATTATGGATCGCGCATCAGCATCATCGCAGGCGGGCCACATGCCACGGCCGATGCTCGTAATGTTCTCAATTCAGGCGTGGATATCGGTATTCCGCGGTGAGGCCGAAGAGAGTTTTCCACTGGTGCTCAGGCGGCTGTCGGGAGGGCAGGAGATCCGGGACGTCACGGGGCTTGCATACTGGAAGGACAATAAAGTGGTGGTCCATCCTCCGGCGAATCCCGTGGGTGTTGAGGCATTTCCCTCATTTTCCCCGAAGCGAGGCATGTTCGGACCGATCGAGATCACGCGCGGTTGCCCTTTCGCTTGCAGCTTCTGCCAGACCTCCCACATTTTCGGCGTTCAGCCGCGCCACCGCACCGTCACCCAGATCGTGCGCCAGGCAGAGACGCTTTGTTCGAAGAACCGCAGGGTGGTAGTGCGCCTCCTGTCCCCCAACGCCTTCTCGTATGGATCCCCCGACGGGCGACAACTCAACCTGACCGCCATGAGCACATTGCTGGCAGCGCTGCGCGCAACCGTTTCTCGCGAGGGCCGCATCATCTTCGGCTACTACCCGTCGGAGGTTAGACCGGAGCATGTGGTCCCGGAGACGCTCGAATTGCTGCGACGCTTTGCGGATAATGATGAGATTGTGATCGGCGCCCAGTCCGGGAGCCAACGTATTCTGGAGACCTGTCACCGCTCCCACAGCGTCGAGAGTGTCCTGGGGGCTGTGTCCCTGGCGCGAAAATTCGGCTACAAGGTGATTGTCGACTTCATTCTCGGTCTGCCGGGAGAGGATGCGCAGGATGTGCGTGAGACGATCGCGGTCATGGAGAAAGTGTCTCGCCTGGGAGCCCGAATCCATCCGCACGCGTTCGTGCCCCTGCCGCAGACGGCTTTTTCAGCACAGCCTCCCGGCAAAATCGCTCTCGAAGTAATCCGGGCCCTGGAACAGCTGGGCCAGCGGAGCGCGATTTATGGGGAGTGGATCGAGCAACAACGCCTGGCGCATCGCGTTTATCGCCATCTCAGCTCCCAGCCGGCGTCGGACCGCTGAACTCAATCCGCTGCAATTCAGACGCTGCAAGGCAAAAGCAGCCGCGAAGAGCACGAAGAACCTGGAGCGGCGATGCCGCAACCAAATCAGCCGCCAAGACACCAAGACACCAGGAAAGCACTCAGAAATCCTGGCGTCGTGGTGTCCTGGAGACTTGGCGGTTAAAAGTCTTTTCCGAGAAGGAAAAGGATTTGCGGGTTAGTAGTACGAAGCGCATTGCGGCACTGCGCGATATTCTTTGATAAAATCATTGCTCATCCGGCCCCTTTGTTCAGCCATCGACATCCCCATTAGCTTTCGACGTTATCATCCGAACCCTCGTCGATGCCTATCTCCGCGTTGCTCTCATAATCACGCAACAGCGCCTGGGCGGCTTCCAGCTGAGAATCCAGAACCCTGATCTGGATGGTGGCGAGTCCGTCAACCGTAAACGGATAGACATTGTGGAGAATTTGGGTCAATAGGGCACAGTGGATTCCCGCCCCTTCGAGGATGCCCCTCACAATATTGGCTTCCGGTTCGCTCTGTGTCATCATCAGCACGACGAGTTTGTCATGATTCAGATGTTCTTCATCGGTCATAAGAACGTCCTCCCTGGCCAGCAGCATGCGGCTCCTGAGCCAGTGACTCATGTGTAGACAAACTTAAGCCTTCAGGCCCGCAAATTACAGCGGTATTTCAGATCGGCTTTTCTAAGGGCTTGCGAAGCGCCATGATGAGAGCAATCTTGGCCACAATCATTGTTGTCACCGGGATGGTGTTCACCGTGCCGGCCTCACGACCATTGGCCGATTACAAGCTGGTCTGGGCAGATGAGTTTGACGGCCAAGCTCTCGACCCGAGCAAGTGGGACTATCGTGGACTGGGCAAGCGTCGGGATGCCGTCAATGTCAAAGATTGTCTGGCGCTCGATGGGGAAGGGCATCTGGTGTTGACCACCAAACGGGTGGGCAACGAGTACCACACCGCGATGATCGGGACACAAGGAAAGTTCGAGGCCTGCTATGGTCATTTCGAATGCCGCGTGAAAATGCAGACGCAGCCAGGCCACTGGTCGGCATTCTGGCTCCAGTCACCGACGATGGGAACGCCTGTGGGTAATCCCCAAGCCGCAGGCGCGGAGATCGACATCTTCGAGTACCTGGCCAAACGCGGGGACCGGATTCAGCACACTCTTCATTGGGATGGCAACGGCAAAGACCGGTCAGCACAAAGAATCGCGGCTGTCGCAGGGTTGCGCGGCGGCTGGCACACGATCGGGCTGTTGTGGTCACCGCGGGAGTACGTCTTTTCCGTCGACGGCCGAGAGACCTGGCGCACCAACAAGGCGGTTTCCCACCGCTCAGAATACATCATCCTGAGCCTGGAAGTAAGCAAGTGGGCGGGAGACATCGCGGAGGCACAATTGCCGGATCACTTCTACGTGGATTACGTCCGGGTCTATCAACGGCCGCAAGATGCGTCCAGGCAAAGCGCCACGCCCGAGCAAAAAGCGGGAAACCGGAGATGAGCGCAACACAGGCTTAGGGTCTGTTCGGAATCGCTATCGAGTCCGTGGCAGCGCGGCATACAGCCAGTTGTTCATCTCCAAAGGTTATCCGTTTCCTTCCGGTTCCGATACTGATTCCGACCCCGATACCCGATTCCAACCCCGATTGAAGTATGTCCGCCAACCGACTGAGTCATTACACCGCAGGCTTTATCGCTCACTTAAAGGCAGCGGCGCCCTTGCCTGGACTCTTGGCAATCTCGAAGTCATTGGCCTCGAGCAGGTTATACATGTTCTGCTGCAAGGTGATGATGGCCTTCTTGTAGGTAGTCAGGGCTTGCACTTCCGTGCCTTGCGCTGCTGAGAGATCTGCCTGGCGCTGGAGGACCAGGAAATTCTGGCTCATGCCGGCATCCATGCGCTGGGTTTCGCCCGCGAGCTCTTCCTCGGCAAGCTTGCGTGAAACCTGGGCGGTTTCCACGCGCTGTCGGCTGGTTTCAAGGTCCTCGACCGCGTTGCGGACCTGCACGATGATATTTTGCTCGGTCTTGGTCCGATTCATGAGCAATTGCTGCTTCGAGATTTGGGTTTGCGCCAACTGCGCATCAACGGACCTGTTTTTGATCGGTATCTGGATGTTGAAGCCCACGGTCCAATTAATGAGACCTTCCGTGAAGATCGTCTTGTACGCGGTGGGAAGGCCGCCAACGAACTGCTCCGGGATCGTCGGCACACCTGATGATAAGGACTGAGGTCCCGCCGTGCCATTGGACCCGAAACTGCCGACCACGTCAAACTGCCATTTCTTCATGTTCTTTTGGATCTGGTACGTGATGTCGGTCTGCTGCAACTGGAGATCGTATTGCTCCAGTTCAGGCCGATTTTTCAAGGCCGTCTCGATGGCCATTTCGAGTTCAACAGGATACGCGTTGAAATCGGGTGAATCGGTAGGGACGATGGTCTGGTGCCAGATATCGGCATTGCGGTCACTCGAGATCATGTTTCTCAAGGAGTTTTCGGTGCTTTGAATGGTCTCCTTGGCCTGGATCAGAGCGATTTCCCGCGTGGCCTGAGTCGCCAGCGCTTCGGTGACCGTGATGGATGCCAGAGTCCCAATCTCGACTTTCGCCCTGTTTTGTTCAACGGTAATTTTAGCTAAATCCATCGACTCGCGCAGGATGTCGTAATTGCGAATCGCATAAACCAGGTCCCAGTAAATGCCTTGAATCGATGCGATCGTGGTTGTGACACCCTGCTTGAATTTGCTGTCGTTGGTCTTCAGGTCGAGATTGGCGAGCTTGATCGTGCCCCGCGTCAGGTCGAGGCGGAAATTCCGCCGCAGTGGCTGCGTGAATTGCACCGAGGCACTCGACTGGAATTGGGGGGTGAACAGCGTGGCCAGCTGGTTGGTGTCGCTCCGGCTGGAATTGAAAGTTGCGGTTACGCCGCCTCCGAGCGGGAGGTTCTTTACCATCGAGAGATTCCAGAGGGCATTATCTCTCTGGTTGAAGCCGGTTGCCGATCGGTTGGTAATGTTCGTGTTTGCCGACTTACTCCTTCCATCCTGAAGGGTCAGGCTAAGGGTGGGATCGTAAAACCCGTAGTTTTGGATCACCTTCTGCTGGTACATGGCCTCGTTGGTGTCTGAAATCGCGATATCCAGATTGTTTTGAAGTGCCAGCTTGGTCAGTTCCTTCAGGGAGATGTGCAGCGCGGTCCCGTCCTTTTCCGCGCGCTCGATGGGGCTCATAAGCGCGGCTGTAACCTGGGTTGGCTCGACTTGCTTCTGATCCTGCGCAAATGCTCCCCATGACGGATCCCATGAAACCATCGTCGAGAAAGAAAGGGTCAGCAAGACACCAACCCACTTTAGAAACCTGCCCCACCGAAATGGGACGTGAAAGATCTTCATAGATGCTCCTTGCGTAAGCTTCGACCTCCGAGGCGTGTAACTGCCAAAACTCAATACGATAGGGCATGCGAAACTGTTTCAACAAGTAAAAAGCCAGCAAAAAGGACCGGAAAGACCGGCTCCCAGCCGGCGATGCGCTTAAGCGGGGTGGCGAGAGTTAAGAAATACAAACTATAGAGCTGATTGCAAAACCCTGGAATTATAGGAAATTAGAAAAAGGCTGAAGCCCGTGGTATCTTGATCCATCAGTTTTTCTAGAAAGGAAGGACCAAGATGAACACGCTCTTCAGCCT
>JBEKYG010000071.1:0-11518 GCA_049511215.1 Acidobacteriota bacterium
CAGCCAGACGAGCAATCATACGCATCGCACACTATCGGGGCGCCTCCCAGCTTCTGCTGATGCGGCTGTATCCTAAATATGAAAAGGAAGGCAATGAGCTCCGAGTGGCTTTGAAGATATAGGAATTGCATCGGCGCCGTTGTGAATAAATATGCGCGGCGCGGACTCTTTAAAAAGATCTACACAGATACTCCCAACACTATAATCCCTTGCCCCTTGCGCGAATAACGTTGGCGCTGTCTTAGCATAACGCGACTTTATGATTTGTGGGTGCAGTGCACCTTCAGGCACTGGAGGAACGGACTTAAACGCACATGCAGGTTCCCTTTTATTGGCAGAATAATGCTGTACGCACTCATAATTAAGTTGAGTGCAGTGTATAGCAGCGTTTTTGTTACCTATCGTATCCAGGGTAGTCAACGCGGGCGAACCCCTCCTTCCGCCACACGATATAATGGCAAGGGTCCGCAATCTTCGTCGCTCCTCAGATTTTGATTTCTCAGGTGAACGTGAAACGCGAGAGATGCAGTGCCATAGATCATCCGGATTCCCTGATCCCCCATGGTGGGGAGCAAGAGCGACGTTGGATTGTAGCATGTTTGCACACTCATTTCTCCTCATGTCTCTGAGAATCTGCCCCCACTCTCGTTCTTCCACATCGCCACCGAAGAAAGCAACACACTTTCCAAATCTTAATGTTATCGCGCACGACATAATGTTGGCGGCTGTAACATCAGTCGTGCTGCGCCATTCCTTCATATCTGTTAGCGTCCTGCTCGAGGGTGCTATACCTCTTATTGCACATTGACCTCCGGCGGCTGGGGGGAGTAGTTCATAGTTGGAGCCAAAAATAACATAATCAGGGAAATCTATAGATGTCTGGATATTGTCAAGCTTTTGGCGAAGTCGTGGATTGTCAGTCTTGCGTTTCGCAACTACGGCAGGTGGTGGAAAGGGACAAAAGAAACGCTTGCAAGAGAACTGAGGATCGCACCCGAGCAGGCGGTCAACGCCGAGATAGTGATCTTCATCATAATGGGTCAAAAGCACAAAGTCCAATTCCAGAACCGAAATGGCAGAAGGTGCCGTTTCATATGGGAACCACGGCATGCGAAGGTAGTCGCGAATCGGTCTGAGCACTGGAATCGCTGCAGTCAATTACGCCGTAAGTCCGGATGCCAGAAGGCTGCAAAGCTGGCAAACCTACCAATGTGCAGTTTCCATGACCCACTGGAAAAAAGACAAGCCGCACGAAATGGGCATCATCAATTTGCTTTGCTTCGTTGCTGGGTTTCGGTTGCATCCACGAGACTCCTGAATCGGTGCATTTCCTTTTGGAAGTCGTTTTCGGTGAATATACTTTCAGGTGACCAAACCGACGGAGAAGAAATTGCGTTCGGAAGCCAGACCTCTTCGGGATCCACCCGTTCCTTCCCGTAATATACGCAGGAAACGGGATCACAGCAGGGATCGAACATTCCCTTCATATTAACGCGACCGATAAGTTCAAACTCTCCCGCTCCTGTCCGTTTGTGAATAGCAAAGGTGGAGCGCTTACCTGCAAGTGTGATCCCAGCATAGCCTGTCGCAATCGTTCCTACGCCGGCCAGTAAAAAACAGTAATGATCAAATTCAGGCGGGCAATAAGGATTTCGTTTTTTAGCGAGAAGAAAATAGTCCGTTACATCCGTCTTATCAACCTCTTCGCGCGGGAGTGTTTCAAGATTATCGATGCCAGTGAATGTGACCTTTTCATTAGTCTCCCCGTCCCGAGGAGCTATGGTAATGCTGTGTTCTTCAAAGGTATAGAGATTCTGCAAGTTTAGTCTGTCCCAATAGCAATTCGTCAGGATCTCATTCGATTTAGTTGAACCCAAAAAGAAAATGTCAAAAGTGGCATATTTCTCAGGACTGAACTGGGCAAATCGTGTATCACAGACGGAATAGTGAATGTTCGGGGCTGGAACACCTGAGAACTCGAGGAGATGAGGTAAACGAGTCAAGCATAAGCATTCGCCATAGCTTGCTGATTTGAGCGATAGCTGGTTTAGATAGCCGTTTAAATGAGGAGGCGGTGTGAGCTGAGTGAGCAGGCGTGAGGCGATTTGGTGTATCTTGTTATAGAGGGGCTGCGGATTGGGTCCGACTATGATAAGGACGTTGCTTTTTGGCCCAAGCCCTAGGAGATCCCGAACCAATTCTCGCGCTGGGAGGGATGCTTCTGTCATTCCGGGGAGGGGAGGCATCTCGCGAACTATAAGTCCAGAAGAAGGATCTTGCGGATCCCATTCCAGATGGTAGAATTCGTCAGGTACCGGTATTCTTTCACCCCAATATGCACGGGGAATCTCGCAGAGTTTTCTCTCTCCTTCTGCGTTGTACTCAATTAGCATTTCAACGCTGTCCTCGAAAACGTTTCGCACCACTCCACGGGCTGATTGGCGTCGAGATGTTGAGTTGTTCATGACTCTCCCTTAGTGCCGCTGAACTGTTCGTTCTTAGCAAGAAAAGCGTCTTCTCATGTTGATCGATTCCCTCTAATACTCAGTAACTATAGCACTTACAGGCAAATGTCGCAATGGCTTGCCCACTTGAGTTGGCCACCTCAATAATGAGCGTACCGGGTAGGGGTATATCCGGAGAGCTCCCATCCAACTGTCCGGCATTGTTTTCACTCCTTCCTGCGCACGCGGTGCAGTTGCTCTGGCGAGAGACCAGATGGCGCCTAGAGACTCATCCGGAAAGCCTCTTTTTCGCGATTTCACGGTCCAGAAGTCCTTTGTTTTCAATGTCGTCATTCGCAAGAAACGGCCTTTCCGGATGAGTCTCTAGCGTCCCCCTCCGCTCTGCTTTCCAAGCGGGAGGTTTTTCGAGTGCCGCACTGACCCATGATACAGAACGCCCGATCTGTTTTCCAGCTAACATCAACGCTTGGCGGCCGGTGGAGCCGGTCCTGTGGATTGGTTTGCTAAGGGTCGCGCCATCCATAGCGGATGTGCGAACCGGGACTCCGGATAGAGCGCGATGATCGACTTCTGGAAAAGATAAGTTCGACCATGGTTGGTCTCCATGAAATAACGCCGAACCAAACACGACGTCAGCGTTTGCCGCAGAATCTACGATATCAGGCCCAATGGCCTTCTCCATGAAGTCAACTCCCCGCCCCCGCGCTGCGCCGCGATTTCGCGCTTCAGCCTTCATGCCAACGTAGGTATCCCCGCTCATGACCGCATGTGGTGGATAGGCTTCCGGGTGGTGCTCTATTAGTGTGTTGCTATGATTGGAAATTGTTGTCTATCCACTCCCAAGCATCTTTCGGTAGCCACCCGTTCGGTCTTTGTGTGGTATCGATTTTGGCGATCAAGATTCTGTCGCCTGAATGGATGTGAGGGCGTAAATCCGTAACAAGTTGATCTGGCGTCCGTTGGGTGATGATGAGCCAAGCGGACGAGAGGTAGTGCCACCATTTTGTCTGAGCCTTTAGCACCCCAAACAATTCTGAATAGGCGGTTGCCGGACCTTTCAGATCATAACTGACAATGAGCATCATTGCGTTTGACCCGCTTGTTGCGAAGGTAGTTGTTCCAATTCAGCAGGCTTAATTTGCTTTCCTTCGTCTCCAACTGGCCCAATTTGCCTGTCTCTAATTTTCTGAATCACCCGCCAAAATGCGCCCCGGCCACTCCACCACTTGACTCCAAAGATTAACCTTAAAGCGAAGCCAACAACGATCAAAACGACAAAGACGATATAGAGGACCGGATATCAACGTTGGTCCTCCCCATCGTCTACGACGGGCGGATAGAGCCTTTATCCATGACTTCTTCCCATTTCTGCAAGAAGATTCAGAAAATGGCCTTTTTCACCTTGGTTGCGGCCATCGGCCGCGGTAGGAAAAATAAGCTGCCATTTTGTACCGCGCGGCGATACGGGTCGTGCTTCTGATATGGGGCATTATAATAACATTCTCTGAAAGGTTAAGGGGGCGAGGAAACTTCCCACTGCAATCGATTACTTCCCAAAAGGTCTGAGGTCCGATTTCGGTTCGCGGCGAACGGCTCCCGGAGTATATTAGGGGCTCGCTTCACGCTCGGTCATGTTTGGGTGCGGAGTGCTCTGGTGGTTGTCGGATTTTGGCTTTTGTCCTGCCGGCGAAACGTCTCTACCTCCTCGAGGGTTATTGTTGCATGGATGTTCTGGCTGCCTTGAATCCTCAGCAGCGCGTTGCTGTCGAGCACGGACGCGGGCCCGCGCTCGTGCTGGCCGGTGCCGGCAGCGGCAAAACCAGGGTTATTACCCATCGAATCGCCTACGTCATCCGCAACGGCGCCGTGCGCCCCGAGAACATTCTCGCCGTGACCTTTACCAACAAGGCCGCCAAGGAAATGCGCGATCGGGTGCATGCTCTGCTGGGCCCATCGCGGACCGCGGAACCGCTCATCACCACCTTTCACTCATTTTGCGTGCGAATACTTCGGCGTGAGATCCAACGGCTCGGCTACAAACGCGATTTTTCGATCTACGACACCGATGATCAGAGGCGTTTGATGAAGCAGATCCTGGAGGATGAGCACCTGTCGGATAAAGAACTCGCGCCCCGCGAAATCTTGAGCCGCATCAGCTACGCCAAGAACCACAACGTCCCGGTTGAAGCTTATTCCTCTCGTTTTCCTTCGCCTACGGCCGAGGATGTTCAGCACCTGTATGAGGTCTATGACAAGCGCCTGCGCAAGGCCAATGCCTTGGATTTTGACGACCTGCTCTCCAAAACGACGGAACTATGGGAGCGTTTTCCGGAGGTGCGTGACTTCTACAGCGACTGGTACCGCTACATATTGGTCGATGAATACCAGGACACCAACCGCACCCAGTACGATCTGCTGCGTCTCCTGACCGCGAAGCACAAGAACGTCTTCGTCGTCGGCGACGAGGACCAGTCGATCTATAAATTCCGAGGCGCGAACATCCAGAACATCCTGAACTTCGAGAGGGACTTTCCCGGAGCCAAGATCATCAAGCTGGAACAGAACTATCGTTCCACGCAGACCATCCTGGACGTCGCCGGGGCGGTCGTGGCCAACAACACGGAGCGCAAGGGGAAGGTGCTGTGGACCGAGAATGCGCGCGGCGAGGCGGCCACCTGCCACCGCAGCCCTTCTGCCCGCGCCGAAGCGGAATGGGTTTCATTCCGGATCCAGGAAGTGCTGCGCTCGAACCCGGATTGCCACATCGCGATTCTGTACCGCACCAATGCGCTGTCGCGAAATTTTGAGGATGTCCTGATGCAGCGCGGCATCCCCTATGTGGTAGTGGGAAGTGTCGGCTTTTTCAATCGGATGGAAGTCAAGGACATGCTGGCTTACTTGCGCGTCGTCTACAATCCCGAGGACGACGTTGCCTTGTTGCGCATTATCAGCACGCCGCCGCGCGGAATCGGCAGCACCACCATTGAGCAGCTGACCACGGCCGCGGTCGAAAAGGGAGTGCCAATATCGCAGGTACTGCGTGAGCTGGCAAAGGACCCGCGGCGGGCAGGCCGGGCTCACCGCGCGCTCGCGCGCTTTCAGGAAATGCTGGATACATGGATCTCAAAAACCGAACAGACATCAGCCGGCGATCTGTTGAAGGAAATCGTTGAGCAGACCGGCTACCTGAAGATGCTCGAGGGGCGAGAGACCCCTGAGGAGGCTGAAAGCCGGATCGCCAACGTCGAGGAATTGATGCGCGCCGCGTATGAGTCCGAAGAGCGGGGCGAGACGATTTTCGAGTTTCTGGATCGCGCATCCCTCTCCTCCGAACTCGACCAGTTCGATCCAAACGCCCGCGTCGGCTTGCTTACCGTACACAGTGCGAAAGGGCTGGAGTTCGATGTGGTTTTTCTTGCCGGACTGGAGGAAGGCTTGTTTCCCCACTTCCAGTCGAGGGATTCGAAAGAGGACCTGGAAGAGGAAAGGCGCCTCTGCTATGTGGGAATGACGCGGGCGCGACAGAAGTTGTACCTGACCTGGACACCGTTCCGCCGCAGCTTCGGCCCGGACGCAGGGATGCCTTCCTTGCCCTCCCGATTCCTGAAGGAGGTCCCCGCTGAGTTCGTGGAAGGCATCGATATTCAGGCGGGCTACGTCTTCGAGGAGGACGCCGACTATTCCGACGAGGAAGAGGATGAGGATGAAGACGAGTGCGATTCCTCCGAGAAACCGGCCGAGGCGACTAGTGGCCATCAGCCGCGCTCACTGGCAGAGCTGCGCGCTTACGTCGAGAAGCGGAACTCCGGAAAGCCGGGTGGGGCGGCGGGGCCAGTTCTCAAATCGGGGATGCGGGTGCGCCACCCGCAGTTCGGAGACGGCATCATCTTGAGCCGCGAGCGGACGGGAACTGAATTCAAGTTGACGGTCACTTTCAGTCGTGTGGGCAGAAAAACCCTCATAGAAAGATACGCCAAACTTCAGGCCCTATAGAGATTCAGCGAGGAGAAAAGTTGATATGCAAACGGATTTGCGCGAATACCGGGCGGAGGCAATCTTACGCGACGGCAGATCCATTTATATCCGCGCCCTGCGCAATGGCGACCAGCAATGCCTGCTCGATCTCTTCAGCCAATTGAGCCCGCGGTCCGTCTACTTTCGCTTTTTCCGCTTCAAGAAGTGGCTGACCGAAAGCGAATTGGCGCAATTTGCCGATCTGGATTTCACCAGCGAGGCAGCCCTGGTCGCCGCGTTCCTTGAGGGAGACAGGGAACGCATCATCGGAGTCGGACGATATTTCGCGTTAAAAGAAGATAAGGAACCAGGACGCGCCGAGGTCGCATTTGCCGTTGCCGATGCCTTCCAGGGAAAGGGAGTGGGGACTTTACTCCTCGAACATCTGGCCGCGGGCGCGCGGAGAAACGGCATCCTTGAGTTCCGAGCCGACGTCCTCGAAGAGAACAGCCGGATGATCGAGGTTTTTACTGCCATCGGCTTTCGAGTGGAACGATGCCAGGGCTCGGGCGTTGTTCACTTCTCTTTTCCCACGGAGATGACCGAAGAATTCGTCGCGGCGCAAATGAGGAGAGAAGGGCTGGCGACGGCCGAGAGTGTCCGGGCTTTTCTGAACCCACAGGCGATTGCGATCGTTGGCGCTTCGCGCAAGCATGGCACGATTGGCGCGGCTTTGCTGTCCAGCCTGAAGCGTTGCGAATTCAAAGGCTCGCTTTACCCGGTCAATCCGGGGGCGCGGGAAATCGACGGCATTCCGGCCTTTCCAACCGTGAGCGCCATCCGGGCGCCAGTGGACATGGCCCTGATCGCGGTTCCCGCCGCCGCGGTCGAAGAGGCGATCAAGGATTGCGCGCGCGCCGGCGTGCGCAGCGTGGTCGTAATTTCCGCGGGCTTCGGCGAAGTTTCCGCGGAGGGGCGCGAGGCGGAAAAGCGCCTGAGACAGCTGGCACGCTCATCCGGCATGCGCATGGTCGGCCCCAATTGCATGGGCGTGATCAATACGGCTCCGGATGTTTCCATGAATGCCAATTTCGCGCCGGTGTGGCCGCCGGCGGGAACCATCGGTTTGCTGTCGCAGAGCGGCGCCCTCGGCTACGGTCTTCTCGACCTGACCCCGGATTTGCACATCGGCATTTCAACGTTCGTGTCCGTGGGTAACAAAGCTGACGTTTCGGTGAATGACTTGCTCTGCTACTGGGCTGAGGACCCGCACACCCAGGTTATCATGCTGTACTTGGAAAGCTTCGACCACGCGCGCGAATTTGCGCGCCTGGCGCCGGAGATCGCGCGCCATAAACCGATTGTCGCCATCAAGTCCGGCCGTTCCACCGCAGGCACCCGCGCCGCTTCGAGCCATTCGGCCGCGCTGGCCAGTTCCGACGTGGCCGTGGAAGCCCTGTTTGAGCAGTCGGGAGTCATTCGCGCCAACACGGTGGAACACCTCCTGGATATAACCAGGTTTCTATCGAGCCAGCCGCTCCCGCCCGGCCGTCGGGTGGGGGCGATCACCAATGCGGGAGGGCCCGGCATACTGCTCGCCGACGCCTGCGAGGCGCATGGACTGGTTCTGCCCGAATATGCGCCCGCTACCAAAGAGGCGCTGCGCGCATTTCTCCCCATGCAGGCGGGGCTGGCTAACCCAATCGACATGATCGCCTCCGCGACTCCGGAACAATACGCGCGCGCGATCGGGATCGCTGCCGCTGATCCCAATGTAGACTCGTTGATCCTCATCTACCTGCCGCCGCGTCTGCATGACCCGGAGGATATGATCAAGGCGATCAAGGAGGCCGTCGAGCGCGTGCCGGCTGCGAAGCCTGTGCTTGGGGTCTTCATGTCGGCTCGCGGAGTGCCCCCTGTCCTATGTGACAAGCCGCGCGGCCGCATTCCTCTGTATAGTTTCCCGGAAAATGCGGCGGTTGCCCTCTCTTCAGCCTATCGGTATGCTTCGTGGCGCAAGCGTCCACGCGGTTCAGTGCTCACCCTTGATGCGCAGTCCAAGCAGGAAGTCCGGGCCACGGTCGACCGCATTCTTGCATCCACCAGAGAGCCCGTCTGGCTCGAGCCCACCGACCTGGCCTGCATCTTGCGGGCCGCGGGCATTGAGTTTGCCATTGCGGAGGAGGCAAGCCTGGAGGAGGCGCCGGCAGTGGCGGACCGGCTTGGATATCCGCTGGTCGCCAAGGTCCTGGCTGAGGGTGTGATCCACAAGAGTGACGTCGGCGGCGTGCTCCTCGGCCTGAAGTCGCGCGCCGAGATTATGACGGGCGTGGCGACGCTCAGGGAGCGCATGAGATCCATCGGCGTCGAGCTGAAGCGCGTGCTGCTGCAGCGCGAGGTCCGCCGTGGGGTCGAGGCTCTCGTCGGAGTCACGGTGGATCCAAACTTCGGTCCCATTCTGGTATGCGGGCTAGGGGGTGTGCTGGTTGAATTGATCAAAGATGTCGCGTTCCGACTGCCTCCGATAAGCGATATCGACGCTGCCGACATGATTGGGAAGCTGCGCACCGGAAGGCTCCTGGACGGTTATCGCGGGGCGCCGGCAGGCGATCGAGAAGCATTAGCGCAGGTGTTACAGAGGGTAGCGGCACTGATTGAAATCATTCCCGAACTGCAGGATCTGGACCTGAATCCCATCAAAGTGCTGGAACCGGGAAGCGGAGCCGTTGTGGTGGATGGGCGCATGAGGATCGGCAGATGAGTCGTGCTTCAGGAGGGCGTCCTGCAAAAACGGGTCGGCTCCCATTTGAACCACAAAGATCGCAAAGACCTCAAAGAGTTTTTTTGCTTTGCGGTCTTCGAGGTCTTTGTGGTTGAGGTGTTCGGCCCTGTCTAACCAGTTACTAATCAGTTCATAATTAGGTGGACATTTGATCCAAACATGAGAAGCTGGACGGAGGTCATGTTTGCTTTGGTGGCGATCATCGGTATCGGAATCGGGATCGCAGTCGCAATCGCAGTCGCTATCGGCTTTTGCAGACTCATACAACCGATTGCGACTGCGATTGCGACCCCGATTCCGATACCGATCCCGACGGATATAGTGTTCTCCTTTCTTTTTGATACCGCCAAATGTCAACCTACTTATAAACTGATTAGTATCCTAATTCGAATATAGATATAGATAAGGAGTGTGCCGCATGTCTTTGTTCCGCAGAAAACCGCTGGACCAGCTGCTCGAAGAACGAGGTGACGAAGCACACGGACTCAAGAAGACGCTGACAGCCGTCGACCTCATGGCGCTCGGCATCGGGGGCATCATCGGGGCGGGGATCTTCGCGACCTTGGGCTCCGCGACCTCCGGTGGCAACGGTTTGCCGCCTGCCGGGCCGGGCGTCAGCGTTTCGATTCTGCTCACCGCGGTCGCGTGCGGCTTCTGTGCGCTCTGCTACGCCGAATTCGCCAGCCTGGTTCCGATTGCAGGCTCGGCCTACACCTACAGCTATGCCACACTAGGTGAACTGGTGGCCTGGATCATCGGCTGGGACCTCATCCTGGAGTATGCGGTGGGCAACATCGCCGTGGCGATCTCATGGGCGGCTTACTTCCGCCAGCTGATGCTCGGCTTTGGCCTCGAGATCCCCGCCTGGATGTGCGCCGACTACCGTTCGGTCGCGGCCGCCGCGAAGGCGGCCGCCGCCGCCGGCGTCAGCTCGCTCAGCCCGGAAGCCAGCATCGCCTATCAGGCACACCTCTCGCACCCGGTGGTATTCGGGCTGCCGATCATTTTCAATCTTCTCTCCGTCCTCATTGTCGGGCTGATCACCTGGCTTCTCGTCATCGGCATCAAAGAATCCGCGCGCTTCAACAATGTGATCGTGGTTCTGAAGGTGATCACGCTGCTATTTTTCATCGGTGTGGGCGCAATGTTCATAAAGCCGGCCAACTGGCACCCCTTCTTTCCTGGAGGAATCCACGGGGTCTGGACCGGCGCCTCGCTGATCTTCTTTGCCTATATTGGGTTTGATGCGGTTTCCACCGCGGCGGAGGAATGCAAAAACCCGGGCCGCGATATGCCCAGAGGCATCATCGGATCACTCGTGATCTGCACGATTCTTTACATTGCGGCGGGCGTGGTTTTAACCGGTATGATCCCCTACTTTAGACTTACGGGAGCGGCCGACCCGCTAGCCGCGGCGCTTCACTATGTACAGCAGGATTGGGCCGCGGGACTGCTGGCCTTCGGCGCCGTGATCGCAATGACGGCCGTGCTGCTGGTCTTTCAATTGGGTCAGCCTCGTATTCTGATGAGCATGTCTCGTGACGGGCTCCTCGGACCTTGGTTCCGGAAGATTCATCCGAAGTATCGAACCCCGCATGTAACGACGATTCTCACCGGCATCTTCGTCGCCTTTTTCTCCGCAATCGCCAATATCGACGAAATCGTGCAGCTTACCAATATCGGAACGCTGTTCGCGTTCGTGCTCGTCTGCATCGGGATCCTGATTTTGCGCAAGCGCGAACCGGACCTTCCGCGCAAATTCAGGGTTCCATTCGTACCCGTGGTGCCCTTGCTGGGCATCGCGATGTGCGTGTTTCTAATGACCGGCCTTCCGATGATGACCTGGATCCGTTTCGTTCTCTGGCTGGCCGCGGGACTGATCATCTATTTCCTGTACGGCGTCCACAAGAGCCGCCTGGCGCAGAATCCGGCCGTTGCCGCGAAAAAGCAATGAGGCGCCCGTGAGTTCCGCGGAATCCGTGGCTGTTTGCCACGGATTCCGCGGCTTATGCAAGACGACAACCATCTTCGCAGCGCCGCACGGGAATCCGTCGAGTCATTGATTGGATTCCACTTCGTGCCATTATGTAACATGCTTATCCGGTTTCGGCCATGGGAGCAATGCGCAGATGCTCCCGTGCCATGGCCTGAGAATCTGGCAGGGCTTTACATCTCTCCTTACTATAGCCCCTCGACTTGGATTCTAACCGAAACGTGCAGCCGCATCGATCTGGAATCTCAGGGAGATCAGCGCCTTGCCGGTTCCTGAAGCCGTTTTTCTCCGCCTCTATTGCCTGCAGCCTGGAGCGCCTCCCTC
>JBEKYG010000072.1:0-11464 GCA_049511215.1 Acidobacteriota bacterium
GAACGGGGTAAATGCTTCAAGAAATTTGAAGAGGATCCCGGCATCCGTGTTCTTCTCTCTTCAGAAGTCGGCGGCGAGGGTTTGGATCTTCAGTTTTGTCACATACTCTTCAATTACGACCTGCCGTGGAATCCAATGGTCGTTGAGCAGAGAATTGGGCGCCTGGATCGCTTTGGGCAAGCTTCGGACTCTATCCTGATTTTTAACTTTTCGACACCGAATACGATTGAGGACCGAATCCTCTATCGCTTGTACGAGCGCATCAACATTTTCGAGCACTCAATTGGCGACTTGGAGCCGATTCTGGGTTCCGAAGTTCAAGAACTAGAGCGAAAATTCCTGCGCAGCCGCATGACTCCGCAGGAGGAGGAAGCTGAGATAGAGAGAGTTGCGAGTGTCCTGGAAAGAAAACGCCTGGAAATGAAGGAACTCGAAGCAGAGAGCGAAAGGCTGATCGGGCATGATGAATATTTCAACGAGGAGCTTGAGAGAGTGCGAAAACTGGGGCGTTATCTGACCCCCGGTGAACTCGAATTGCTAGTCCGCGATTTCCTGAATGCACGCTTCCCGCGTTCGCTCTTGCAGGCAGGTCCGGCGCCCGGTTTCCTGAACCTTGAAGCGAGACAGGACCTGCTTGATTTTGTTCGCAGGCAAATTGATGCGCGCGACCCTCTACTCCTTCAGTTTCAGAGCAAAGTGCTTCGGGGCCCCATACTGGTTTCCTTCGACTCGCAAATTGCCTTTGAGCATCCCGAGGTTGAATTTCTTGCAGTTCATCACCCGCTGATCCGGGCGATTGCAGAGCACTATCGCCTGGAAAGCGCCACCCTTCATCCCGTATCGCGCATTGCCATAACGTCAGATTCCGCCCCTGAAGGAACTTACTTGTTTCTTGTCTACCTCCTTGATGTTAAGGGACTTCGTGCCCGACTCCAATTTGAGCCGGTATTCATCGGAATAGGTGATCATGGAGCACTTGACCAGCCCATAAGTGAAGCTCTGCTAAGCCAAATGGTCACGAACGGAACAACACTAGAAGTAGTCCCCGGATTGACTGAAGAACAGATCCGCGAATTGATTCAGGTTGCCAATGACATCTTCGGTTCCCGGCTTGTGGAGATTCAGGCGGACCTACAAGCCACAAACAACGCTCTGGTAGCTCAAAGACTAAGCAGTCTGGAGGCGTCTTATCGTGTCAAGCTTGGTCGCCAGTATCAGAGATATGAAGCTCGATTTCGCAAACAGCTAGCCCCGCAATACATAAGAATGATTGAAGGCACCATCAAGCGATTGGAGTCAGAACTGGAATCCAAGAAACGGGAGATAGAGCAAAGCCGCCGGCTCGATCCCCGATATGAGCTGATTGCCGGTGGAATTGTATCCGTGAGGAGGGCCTGAGAATGGGTTTCATGCGTTGGCTGGGTGAAAAGCTTGGCCTGCTTCCAAAGCGCGCCTTGCTTCAGAAAAAGCCCCGCCCAATTCCCCCCGCTCCAAGATTTCCGGTGGCCGAACGAGAGCCCACCGTTAAAAAATCCAGGACGGAGCTGCCCGAGGATAAATCCCCTGCGATATATCGGAAAACTGCTGTCAGCATAGAAACTCGTAAAATCGAATCGCCCGTGGCCGCTAAGACTCAGATCCCACCTGCTAAGCCTGAAGCTTTGATCAATATCGGCTTCGATTTCGGGACGTCATCGACAAAGATCTTCTGGCGGGATGTCTTTAATGATCGCGTAGCACTACTCGGCTTCGAAGACAATATCTCAGGCTATTCCTCTGTTTGTCTGCCGAGTACGTTGAAGATTCTCCGAAACGGAAAGCTATTATTTGGGAATGCTGCAGAGAAGGATAAGAATCCGGGTACGGTCTTTCGTTCACTTAAGGTTTGTTTCGCATGCAATCATAACGCGCTTACGTGTCGCGATTGCGGACCATCGGCCCAGCTTGGCAAGGTTGCCCGGGGTCGGTTTTTGATCCAAACGGACAGTGCTAGTGATATTCGAGTAACAGCTGCAGACTTGTGCGCGATTTTGGTGGCAGGTCTCATGCGTGAAGCAAAATCGAAAATCGTCGGCTGCTTGATTCCAGGGAACCGCATCAAATTTATCAGCAACATGGCGGCGCCTTTAGATCAACTTGAGGGCCATAGAATTCGCGACCCTTTTGAGAGACTTTTTTATTATGGAACAGAACTGGTAGAGCAACTTGGCGCTAATTCCACACTTGAATCTGCTCTCAATCTCTGCCGGCGGCTCGCCCAAAATGTGCCATCGATCCCCGATTCCCAGGAACGTTTGACCTTCGTTGTTCCCGAGGCCATCGCTGCCGTGCACGCCTACTGCAAGCTCCCTCAGACTGAGGACGGACTCTATGCCCTGATTGACGTTGGAGCCGGGACCACAAATGTTTCGTTTTTCCGCTTTTCGCGCGACTTCCCGAAGCCGGTCGCATTCTATGCCTCTCACACAGACAGCGTCGGTGCGGACGATATTGATCTCGCCATCCACGCAAGTTTGAAGAAGAAGTACAATAGGATCGAGCAGGCAGACGCCTCTGCAACACGGAGCTTGCTGCACGATATCCGCCTCGCCAAGCAGCAATTGAAAGACGGAATCCTGCAAATTTCACAGGAAGTTCTACTTTCGGCAGCGGAGGTTTGTGCGGCCAGTAGACCTGTTATCGAGAGGATTTGGAGGGTTTACGAAACCGCGTTCCGCCGAGCCTATGCAAAGGAAAGATTTGCGAGCCGCTGGTCCATGCTCAATCTAGTGTTTGTTGGCGGAGGGAGCCTTTTCCCGGGTGTGGTTGAGAGACTTAAGAGGAAGCCAGATAGCATTGTAAGTAAGATCGAGATAAAGCCCTGGGCCCTCCCCAATGACTTGAAGATGCTGAAAAAGACCGGTGAGCACGAACTGAGGATGGGATTGCCTCTTCTTGCAGTCGGTCTCGGTCTCTCGTACCCAAAGATCGACATATCCGACTACTGGCCGCCCGAGGCAGTCAAACCCATCGGGCCAAAACCCGTAATGGATCGAGAACCAGAAGATTGGCGCTGAATCCCAGTGTGGGAGGGAAAATATCACCAACTGGACTCTGGCCAGGGAGCGGAATGCGGAGGCAATCAAGCTCTGGGTTTTACAGAGATGGCCCACTCAATAGAGCGCTCGATGGAGCAAGGCGTGGAATTTCTTTCAAGACGAAAGCGGAGTGTTGCCGCGCCCATCAACCCGACGCACCTGGGCGCCAAAAAGCGAGACACCCGTCCCGATCCACGAGTTCAACTGG
Source organism: Acidobacteriota bacterium (assembly GCA_049511215.1). Lineage (GTDB taxonomy): Bacteria > Acidobacteriota > UBA6911 > UBA6911 > UBA6911 > JAFNAG01. Next base: position 3,286 of record JBEKYG010000072.1, read on the forward strand.
TCCACCATATCGACCGAAAAGATCGGCGTGGAAGGAATGAGCGACGGAACCTGCGACCAACTCTATCTCGCGCTGCGGCTGGCAAGCCTTGAGAACCACCTGGAAGCGCACGAACCCGTGCCATTTGTGATTGCTGACATCCTGATCAACTTCGATGACAGCCGGGCGGAAGCGACATTGAAAGTGCTGGCCGAGCTTCCCGAAAAACGCAGGTGATCTTTTTTTCGCACCATAAGCACCTGACAGGCTTGGCCGAGAGGTGCATTCCGGAGGGCATCCTGAACATTCACACCATGTGAAAGAGCCATTAGCCATCCAATCGGCGGGATTGAGACCGAACTCGGGCAACTTCCGCCGATTTGTCGGCAGGGGAATATGAATCAGGCAGATGCCCAAGGGTTCGATTTCGGAGAGTGCTTCCTCCAAATCACAGAGGCAGAACCGCAACGGGGCGCGACATTATGAAACTCAAGTTTCCTTTTGATCCCATCAAACGCTCCGCTGAAATCGAATCATTGGTAATGCAGGATGACCGCCGGCTTTACTACCGGTTCCGTTCATCCGGCCACTATGGCGGTGTGGTAACTGCCGATACCGTCGGCTGCAACATCCTTTGCGCCTATTGCTGGAACTACAGGAAAAACGAGAATCCCACCCAGGGTGAATTCTGTTCGCCGGCCGAAGTGATCTCGAAGCTGAGGTCGGAAGCCGGCAGAACAGGGATTCAGCACTTTCGCGTCTCAGGTGCGGAGCCGATTTTAGGCGAGCGCTCTGCGAGACACCTGGCCGAGGTGTTGCGTGCGTTTCCAGGAAGATTCATCGTGGAAACGAACGGAATCATGCTCGGATACAACCTGGCGTTCCTTGACCTCCTGCTGCGCCACAATCCTTACATCCGCCTCACGATAAAAGGAGATTCCCCAGAGAGGTTCCTGGAAATCACAGGAGCCCAAGGTACCGCATTCCGGTGCCAATTAAACGCCCTGAAGGAACTACGCAAGAGAGGAGGTGCCTATCGGATCGCCGCCATGGTGGGCGCGGCAGATACAAACGCGCTCGACAATCTCTTCCCGGAGGAAGAGATTGAATGGGAAGAATTCCGGAATTTCGGCAACGCGGAGCGTAATCTGTCATTTCGCGGCGTGAAGCTCGACAGGAATTGATCCGGGGAGCAAAAACCTGTTTCTATGAACAGAGCGGACCCAGAAATGGATCATGCAAAAGCGAGTCGCGAGTGTCGATAATACGGGCGGTCGAGAGAGCGCGGGTCAGGGCGATGTACATGCGTTTCTTGTAGTCCGGCTTGTCGATGGCCAGGCTCACGTCTGTAATAATGATGGCGGATCGCTCCAAACCCTTGAAGCGCAAAAAAGTCTCCGCAACCACATTCTTGCCGGCCTCCGGGTCATGTGCGCGCACGACAAGGCGGGTGCCGATGCTCTCCCGGTGTACAATTGAACCGGGCTCTGCGGCGCCCCGCAATGAAAGCACTGCAATATCCGAGGACTCAAGGCCCGAACCCATCAGCCGGTCAATCTCGTAGCCGATGCGCTCAAGCACTGTCCCCGTGCCGGGACAAGGCCTGACCGCGATGACATTCTGTTCTGACGCGCTGCGTAGTACGGCAATATCCGCCGTCTCTCCGAGATAGCATCCTGCCAGCATGCGCACGGCCTCGGGGCAACGATATCGGTTCTGCAGCCGGTAGCGGGACTTGAACAGCTCTTCCCGAACCTGGCGGTCTGTCCAGAAGGACTGATCAGGATCCCAGAACGCCCAGAGCAGCTTGCCCTTGGAAAGCTCCTCGATCAGTAACCAGTCGTCCTCTCTCAGGTCCTGGCTTTCGTCCACAATAACCGCGTCCCAACCGAGATTCAGCTGCGGCAGAGCCCCGGCAACCGCCTCCAAAGCGATGGCGGACCAGAATTCGGGCGTGTTTTCTATGATAACGTCCCTGCCGGCCTGCCTCAGCAGTTCGACAGCATAGCGCTTGATGGCCCAAACCTCGGGATTCGGCGCACCAATCTGCTCGTTCAGCCAGCGAGCCAACGGCTCCGTAAAACAGAGCATCAGAACCCGCTTGCCGCCTTCGGCTAATTTCTTTGCCGCGCTAAATGCAAGAACGGTTTTGCCCGTGCCTGCGGCCCCGACCACCAGGAGTGACTCGTTCTCCAGTAAACCCTGTAGTACAGCAAACTGCTGGCCGTCGAGTCGGATCCTCTCCTCCTTCTCCAGGCGGGCCTGCAGCCCGAAATCAATCTTCGGCAGCCATGTTTCACCCCAGAGATCGTGGATCGCCTGGAGCCACTTCCCCTTCGGCCGGTACCCTGACGGGAGAGCGCACTCCATCACCTGCGGCAACGCCTTGTCCAGCCAGTGCAAATCCTGCGAGCCGAGGACGCAGTTCGTCACATCGCCCTGACCTGGCCCGGAGGTGAATTCCGTATCAGGGAAACAGGTGGCGATGCCGCACGCTGGAGGGCTGATATTTTTCGAGTGAAGCAGCTGGAGGAATTCGTGCAGGAAGGAGTTCGCCTGCTCTCTCGGCGCTTGTTTGAGCGGCCGACCGTTGGAGAACCACATGCCGTCGCACTCTTCGATGCGCCCGCCTTTGACTTCCAGGATCAGAATTCCGCGAGCGGGATCGGCAATGACAAAATCCGCCTCGGCATCCGAGTGGCCGGGAACTCGGATACGCAGGGAGTGCCAGGCATACCAGCCCTGCGGCAGCTGCAGCGCGAGCGCGTCGTAAACCGCAAGTTCGGCGCGCGACTCTGTTATCCTCGGCCTGTGCGGCGGCCACAGTCCCGGCTTGAGCATGCGGCGATTATCATCCAAAGCATCGGTGGCTGTCGCCATGAAAATGGCATGCTGCCTGAAACGATAATCATGCGGCTGGGAGGGAGGGTCGCTGATTGCAGGTTCGTTGACAGTTCACCGTAGAGGGATCGTTTATGCCGGCCTAAGAGTCTTCATCGGCGGCCGGGACGGGGTATGGGTGCTCCCTTTAGGAGGGGTGATGGCCCAATTCGTGAATCTGGTGCTTTACAATTTGCTCCGCGGGGCCGTCATGCAGAGTCACCCACACTTCACGGAGATACCTGTCGGTGCCGTCGCAATAGGGAACTCGGCTCTGGAATACCCATCCGATCTCCTTATCGTCGACATAGACCTTGCTGATGCAGCGTCCGTACAGCCTTCGGAACTCCCGGAACAACTTGCCTTCATTATCGGTGAAGGTTTCATAAGGCTCAGTGTTCCCCAGTCGGCAGCCGCGGCTGGCGTCGATATAGTCCTCTTGCGCCCAAAGGTTCATGACTTCTTTCTCCTCACCGGGCAGGCCTCTTCCGGTGCCGCGTCCGGCAAATCCAGCCATGCTTGCTCCAGGGCGGCTCTCACGGCATTTATCTCCTTTGTCGCGGTTTCGATGCTTTGGAGAGCGCACTCCAGCTGATCCGTGGCGGAAGCCTCTTCATCGAAAGTCTCCTTCAACTCGCGGGCGATGAAGACAGCCAGGGTGTCGCCAACCATGAGTTCGTCAAGGGAGCCGCATTCGGCCTCGAAGGCTTCCTGGACTTTGCCGTCAGGGTACGCCTCATCGGCGATTCTGATCAGGTCCTCAACTTTCATTTTCGACGCCCTCCTCAAGCTCCGCTGCCTCCTTTGCGTCAAGCAGGTCACAGGCATGGAGGAACACATCGAAACCGTCCTCGTCCACGGAGTGCCCGAAGCTGTCGAGGATGTATTCGAGATCGTCGACATCCTCGCCGAGGGCTGTCTCAATCTCCCGGAGCTTGCCCCAGTAATGGCTTCTCAGCTCTCCGGCCTCTCCAATCAGCCGGATCGCCTCTTCCCTCTTTTCCTTCGCGACTTTTGCCGCCATGATCTCGCCCCTTTCATTTGCCAAGTTCAACATCCTGCAGGTAATACGTCTCCACCGCTGAACTGAAATATCGGTCAATGGCCTCATCCCGGTTCTCCGGAATCTTTGCCCCGTCCATCTCCGAATCCCACCATTCGTCGACATATTCCATCAGGCTTTCTTCGGCGCCGGCCTTGGTCTGATGTGCGTAGACGTTGGTGCCGTGCCGGTGTTCAATCGTCAGTATCCAGATGGTCATAGCCTTGTCTCCTTTACAAATTGGACAAGCGCCGGTGGGTGTTGAGATCCTTCATGCCGGCAAGCAGCCGTGGCTGACTGATGCTGGTCAGCCCGTTCACCTGACGCTGCAGGTGTTCGAGCTCCAGGGCCATAACCGCTGCGGCATACGGCCGCACCGCGTTCACATAGGCCAGCGCCGTGTCACCTGTGCGGCTCAGAATGTAGTCGGCAAATGACTGCTGTTCGTCCGAGTCGTAACTGATCACCAAAAACTTCCGCATGTCTTCCTCCAGGGTCTCTCGATAAGTGTTTGCTTACGGCCTCCGCCATGCGCTGGATCAGGGCCTTGACGGCAACCGCATCCCCGTAAATCCGGATCGGTGGATATTGGCCTTTCCTCTTCGAGTAGATGTCGACGTACATCTCATCGTGGTAACTCCAGACATCCAGGGAATCGACCTCAAAATGCCCGTTGCGTCCACGCCCATTCACACACGCTTTCTCCCCATCCATTTCGCACCTCTTCTAAGCCGCAGCCAGGGCCGCCGCCTCTATCGCACTCCATTCTTCAGGGCCGCCTGCCTTATGCCTTTGGTCTTCATCGAGATCGCCGACATGCTCATTCCTGCCACGCGCTTGTCCAGCTTTTCGATCTGCTTCTGCAGCCGATTGAGATTTCCGCCGGGCACTTGGTATGTTTCCCTCATCGCCATTTCCCTTCGTTGACCATGCCGTATCGTAATACCCAGTATTAATAATGCAAAACCAAAAACGACAGGGGTTAGCGGGAAAAACGACTCCCGAGGCCGCGGCGTTTCTTCCTTTTAACACTGGCGTTCAAAGCCATCAGGGCGCGCCCCAGTTCGGGCATGTCCTTACGCAGCTCATCGCAGGAACGGCCAATGTTCATGACCCGCTGAGCCGACGCCTGGTTGTGATAGGTGCCGATCACAGTCCAATCAGCCTCATCTTTCGGATTCACCTCGACCACGTAAAACAGAATCCGGATTTCGCCATGCCACACAACGATTTTGTACTCACGCTTCTTTCGCGCCACGACAGCCTCCTAATCGAAGTTGTGAAACGCCCGGCAGCAACCGATCGCACAAAACCCTCCCTCGATCCAGCCGACGCGCCCCATGTCATCCTCTACCCCATAACGGAAGACGCGACCGTGGCGGTTCCGCCCTCCGCACCATCGGCATGTTCCATCTTCTGAGCGCCTAATCACGGTATGCCGGGCAAACGGATCCCTTCCTATCCTGAACATCTCGCACCTCCTCCGTTGGACTCCGATTCCTGGTTTGACATGATCATTCCCCGGGACTCCTGGAGTGACCAGTGTCCATCAGGGTTTTCACGGAAAAATCCTTTCTTGTAACGCCTTGAGAGCCGTCATCGTTTTCAAGACGGTTTCTGATAGAGAGCGCGGCACGGGCATTCTGTGTGGCGCCCATGAGACGATCAGTTTCCACCGGTCGGGACCAACCAGCCGGCAATCAAAGCACACAGAAGCCGCGCCTGATCCGCCGTCAGGTGTTCCACCTGGATGCTGGTGCTTTCTTCAAGTCCGATATGAGCGGTGCAGTACGGGCCGGCACTGCCGTACGCGACGAATTTCGTGCTGTCGTATTGAGAGGGAACTGTGCCGAGCATGGCGGCAAGGTCCTTGGCGAGGACTGCCTCGCATCTCTCGATCTCACGATCGCGCTTCTCCCGGGCAACGACCTCGGCAGCCGCCGGCAGATAGCCGGGCAGCAATCGGCGCTGGAGCTCCTTCGCGATTGCCGTGGGCTCGCGATCCATGCTTACCTTGATCGAGTGCTTCTGCCGGTCTGGCCGATACCCTTGCGGGAAGCATCCATCGATCCGGAGCTTCTTGTCGTGCCAGTCGATGTGAAACGCGAGCATCATGCCGTCATTGGTCAAACGGCCATATTCATGGGCGCAGTCTTCATCGACCCCAGGTTCCTGCCAGCCGATAATCTTCCCAACCTCCTTCACGATCGACTGGACCGTCTCACGCCTTTTCCGCTTCATCTCCTGATAGTCTTCCACTACTTTCCCATCCTTCCGGCCGCGAACCCGGCCTCGTATGCATTCACCTTTAGCTGTGCTATCTCTCCCTTGAGGCAGTCCTTCACGCCCTGGGAAGCCGCAAGCGTTTCAATCGTTTGGCTGAGAACCAGCAGGTTGTCAGCAGCCAATAGTTCGTATGTCGCCTCGTCTTTCATGCCTCCCTCCGCGTCCAAATAAACTCGATTCCGCTCCAGTCGACGTAATAGCAGCGAACTCCCAGGAACCTGCCGCGGTAGTAGCCGACATATAAATCGCGCTCCAGAGGGAGCCAGCGTCCGTATCCGTGACCTTCAGCCCACTCTTCAATTCCGCGGCAATGCCGGAGGATCGTATCGAGAGTGACCTTGGTCGCGGAGTCGATCATGTCGTTGATCAGCTCCGCCGTGGATTCAATGCAGCAGGTTTCGTATTGGAACTCCCTCATAAAGACCCGTCACCTTCGCAGCCGCACGAAAGGAGGTCGCCCTGTCTACGGACAATGCAGCCGCGCGCGGGAATCGACTCGTGGCTGATGGCCAGGTGGCCGCACTCATTACAGTGGTTTGGCTTCAAGGGACATTCCAAACGGCTGCAGAGGCGGTGGGACTTCCGGCATGCGTTGGCAGCCATCCCATGGGGATCGGTCGCCATCCTGTTCGGACAGCCCTCTGCGTACTTCGTGAAAGCTTCCTGCGCCTTGCCCATCGCGATCTCCTATGCCGCCTTCTTGCCGGCGGTGAGCCGGTTCCAGTTGATCGGAAGCGCCTGAATCCAGCGCCGCTTGCCTCGGATCACCATGAACCCAAAGCCCATCCTCAGCATCGCCATCTCGAAGTCCGGGACCTGTTTTGCCAGCTTCATTGCCTTGCGCAGTTTCGATTTCGGCTTCATCACTGCCTCCCTGTATGATGCCCGTATCGTAATACCCAGTATTAAATGGACAAAGCCAAAAACGACACGGCTGTCGTTATTTAGTGGTCGCCCGCGGGTCCCATGCGGTAGCCAATGCTTTCGATCAGATAGCGCATCGTAACCGTGTCCAAGCCGACTTTCGGCGTCGTGGCGGTGAAGTACTCGATCGCCGCGCAGACCGCCAGCACGGATTCGCCGGAGACGGTGACCGCAATTGGGCTGCGCCAGTCGGCCGGATCTGAGATCTTCTCGAACAGGATGCGCAGATCAGAAACCCTGAAACCCTTGAACCTGGCCTTCTCTTCAGACTCCCGCTCCTCGCGGATGAAATCCTCGATCGTCTTGGCGGTTGCTTCCATCACTGCTCCTCCCGGTCATGAATCGGTATCGGGTAGTCGCAGGGAAACCGGCTATCGTGGCTCCAGGCGAAGTTACCGCCGTCCATGAACCATCGGCCCTGCTCCTCAATCTCCTTCCGCGGCATCGGCAGTAGGCATTGATAACCTGCATGCTCGTCGAGGTAGAGTGCCGGACAGTCCGGCCCGGGTTCGAAAAGCTCCGGCACTCCCTCGCCGATCAGAATCGCCTGGGTGAAACGGGAACTCATTCCCTTCAAAGTGCAATCTGATTCATCGGCGCTGCGGTATATCGAAACGTGCATTCCCTTCACGATGTCCTCCCCGCCGCGATTTGCTTGTCGTACACTTCGAGCATCTGCTCCGTGCTGATGATCGCGCCGGCGTCTTTGAAGGCAAACGCCCAGTCGAGAATCCGGCGCCCGGCCTCTTCGATTTCGACTCCGTTCTGCAGCCATTCCATCCGCTCTTCGATGGTCGCTAGGCACCACAAACGAAATCCCACTATCTGCTTTGACATCTCTCCCCCTAGCTGACGTAGGCCACCTCGAGCTTGCCGTATCCCCACTGCATCCGGAGCCCGTGGTTCTGACCCTCGAACACCTCGAACATGTCGCCGAACTCGCCGCAGTAAATCCCCTCGGTCACGGACGCGGCATCCTCACCCATGTACTTGCGGATGATGGCGGCTATCTCCCCGACTCCTTCTCCGAGCCTGGGGAGCCTTTTCGTTACCGCGTTCATCTCTCTG
>JBEKYG010000073.1:0-11275 GCA_049511215.1 Acidobacteriota bacterium
GAGGCAAAGAAAGGGGTTAGCTGCATGAGATCGATTTTGGAGGAACTCGAAGCCGACGAGTTCGGAGGTGAGGACCTCGAAGAAGCTGTCGCCGTTGAGGCGGTGCCGGTCGATCCGGAAATGGAGAAGGTGACGCAGCGTGATTCCGACTGGACCAGCCAGGCCCTGGCGATCACCTCGATTCAGGATCAGCGGATGTTTGCGCTGGTCACCGAACTGTCCGCGGCCGGGTACGAACTGGAGAAGGCCTACACCGAACTTTACGAACCGCTCCGCAAGTCCACATACCAGGCCTACCAGGACGTGCTGTCCGAGCGGGATGCGAGGGTGAAGCCGATCCAGAAGATCCGCAAGGAACACCTGGACAAGATGTCCTATGACTACCAGCGGCGGATGAAAGAACTCGAAGCCGAACTCCAGCGCAAGGCCGAGGAGGAGGCCCGCAAGGCGGCGGAAGCGGCCCGCCTGGCCCAGGCCGAAACGGCGAAGAATGCCGGCGCGAGCGAAGAGACGGTCGAGATGCTTCAGAACGCACCGCTCACACTCATCTCAGCTTCGAAGCCCATCCTGGTCGAGAACGTCAAAGGCCAGTCCTTCAAGGAAAATTGGAAGGCCCGGATCATCGACGAAAGCCTGGTCCCGGACGAGATCAACGGCATCAGGCTTTGGATCATCGATGAGAAGGCGATCAACAAACTGGTGCGGGATTCTAAGGGCAAGATCTTGATTCCGGGAATCGAAAACTACGCCGAAGGCGGCGTCACACATACACGGAGGTCGGCATGAACGAATCGAAGAAAGTGTACGCCGCGATTCACGCGGTTGCGGCGGATCTGAGCGAACTCGGAATCGAGAAGGGCCGAAAGAACCAGGCCCAGGGGTTCGTGTTCCGTGGCATCGACGATGTGCTTCAGACGCTGTCGCCAATCTTGAAAAAGCACAAGCTGCTGATGCTTCCGACGCAGATCGAGCGTGTGGCAACGGCAGCCACGTCGTCGACGGGGAAGCCGATGAACCACGTCAGCGTAACGATGGAGTACAAGTTTGTATCGGTCGAGGACGGCTCCGAACAGGTCATCCGGATGCCGGGAGAAGGGATGGACTCGGGCGACAAGGCAACCAGCAAAGCGGTGTCGATGGCTTACAAGTACGCCTGTTTCCAGGCACTTTGCATCCCGTTCGAGGGCTGCGAGGATTCCGATGAGGACTCCCCGGAAATCGGCAAGGCCACGGCTCCAGGCGTAAAGCAGGACAAGCCGCCGGCTCCAGCCCCAAAGGCTCCGGAATCCCCGAAGGCTGACGGCTTCATCGACGAAAAGCAACGGAAGGCGATCAAGGAGGCTTCTCTGGCGGCCCTGAAGACCGCCGATCAGGTTTCCGCCTGGTTCAAGGCCAAGGGAATCGAAAGCTTCGGCAAGATCAAAGCATCTCAGTACGATACCCTGCTGGCCGAGGTGAAGCGGGCGAAGCCGAATGGGGCGGCCGCATAAATGGTCGAACGACCGGGAATCTGTTCGCGGAGAGCGAGCGGGTCAACCCCTTTCCCCGCTCGCTTTGTTCCCTTGCCATAAGCACTTGGGGAGACCTAATACGGAGTATGCGAGAAAAAAAGTGGCAGTAGTTTGTCTGAAACATCATTTTTCCCTTGCAATGCGTCTTAAGCGCCTCCTACAAGGAACAGGCCTTCGCAAGGCTTGCGACGACGTAATGGGGAGATGCCAAACCGATCCTTTGCTCAAAGACAAGCCTGCGAAGGTAATTGTCGAGGAATATCGCGAGTCGACGAAGCCGTTCCGCAAGAAGGGCGGGATCGTCAAGATCAGGTGGCGCAATGGTAAGGAAGTGGCCCTGTTGCCGGAGAAGCCGGACTCATGAACGCGAGAAGAGGCTGAATCATGTCTGTGTTGGCGAGAGTGCCTGCCCAACATTACAGCTCACCTGTAATATCTCACCCCACAACGGACGGCGGTTTTGCGCGCAGCGTGCCGGAGAATCGTGTGACTGACAAATCTCGTTTGACCGACAGATACCGATGCATCTCGATGAAGCGGTGGAACGATCCGGCATTCAAGAAGTTGTCAGATGATGCCAAGCTGGTCTGTCTCCACGCAGAATCAAACCCGCATAGCAATCCAATCGGAGTCTACCAGGCGACGATCGAAGGGCTTGCGGTGCATTTGGGCTGGACAGCCGAACGTTACCGCAAGGCCTTTAAGGAAGCCAGTTCATTCCTGGCCTATGACGAGGAGTACTGGGTTGTCTGCCTGCTGGATTTCATGGAGGTGAACCAGCCGTCGAACCCAAATGTGCTCGTGTATTGGCTGGGCGGGTTTGAAATACTCCCCGAATCCCCCCTTACCCTACTGCGCCTGAAGGAGATATGGGCGGCCACGGCAAAGCGCGGAGAAAGTTTTATCGAAAACTGGAAGAGATTTCCAAAGCTGTGCGACATGGTTTCCGAAACCTTTAGGAAACCTTCGCCAAACGTTTCCGCAACGTTGCCGGAACCTTTCCCCAGTCCCGTCGACGGTCAGGACAAAAGTATCAAGATGCGCAAGGCGCCCTCGGACGGCAGGGCCGAGCCGCTGAAACAGTACGTCACCGAATCCTGGGAGCAGAATCGTGGCTGCAAGATCTCTTCCGTTACCAGCGCCGGCGACTGGGTGCAGTTTTCCGGGATGCTCAAGCGCACGGCATCTGATCCGGTGATGACTCTCGATCTTCTCAAGGCAGCCTGGGATCGATTCATGACCTCCGAGGAGCCATTTCACAAAAAGCAGGGGTTGGGTTATTTCTGCAGCGGCAAAGGCCTGACTCAATTCCTAAACGGGCACGCGAAGAAGGCCGACCCCGGCGCCCACACATCGTTTTCCTGTGCGAAAAAGCCAGACTGTGAAACCTGTGAAGACATTGGAGCCGTGGTCGTGGTCTTTGATTACAGCGATGGGCCAAATGACCGGATTGTCGCTATGTCAGGTTACAGCGAGTTCAAGCTTCAATGCATGGCCAAAAAAGGAGAACAGGCTGAGGCCTTCCGCTGCAAGTGCGAGGCCGGGAAGCAGTGGCAGGATCTGCCGGTGACGCCACGGATGAGAACAGACTTCGATGAAGGTGTCTGAAATGCAAGTTCGTTCAAAGCGAAGTGTTCGGCCTGCGACTGGCGATATTGCCGCACACGACGGGAACCTTCATGGGCTCCTTCGTCAGTGTGAGGGTGAGCGCGTTGGAACCAAATTCCCCGCTGGTTCCAGGCTTGTGAGATTCCAAATGCGAAAAAGCGAAAGGAGTACCTTTGCGAATTCCGCTCACAAACTATACGCGAGGAAGAGGCAGGGAGTACCGCACGATGGACATGCTTCGCAAACTCGGCTACTACCCAATACGAGCTGCCGGCAGTCACGGCCTGTTCGATGTGGTAGCAATCGGTCCCGAACACGTGCGGCTGATCCAGGTGAAGTTCAACTGCAAACCGACCGCAGAAGAAAGGAGGGCGCTGGAGTCGTTTGCGACTCCGGAAAACGTGGTCAAAGAGTTGTGGGTGTTCAAATGCCGGATGCAGCCGGAGATTTACACGTTATGACAATCGGGGAGCCGTATGTTGATACATATCCTCCCCTGCGACCGGATCCTGAGCCGAGATGTCATCGCGTTTGCAACCGCAATTATGGCTCTCAAGAGACAAGGTTTCAGGGGACAAGTTACGGGTCATTTCGATGATTCCGGATTCAAGAAGATGGATGCGCATGCTTCGTGCAGTGCGGTTGAGATTGATTGTGAATTGAAAGGAGATGAACCCAGATGACCAAACACTGGGCCGATGGCCCGATGGCAGCACTCGATTTCGAAACGACCGGGACGGATCCGGAAACCGCCAGGATCGTCCAGGCGGCCCTCGTGGTCGACAATCGCAAGGAGTACGGGGGTATGGTGACTGTGGTGGATTGCCTGGTAGATTCCGACGTGGAGATCCCCAAGGAGGCCACTGAGATCCACGGCTTCACCACGGAGATTGTGAAGAAGATGGGATTCCCGGCCAAAGCGACAATTGAATTTCTGATCGAGGCCTTGACGGAGTTCGATGATTACCCGCTGGTGATCTGCAACGTGCCCTACGATTGGCCGCTGCTTGTGGCTGAGGCGAAGCGCCACGAAATCGAGATTGTGGCGAGGCCAAGCTTCCTGGACCCGCTCTTGATCGACCGGCATGTCGATCGTTACCGCAAGGGATCCCGGAAGCTCGTGGACATGGCTGCGCTGTATGAGGTTCCGTTCGATGGCAAGGCGCACAGTGCGACCGCAGATGCCTTTACCGCCATCGGAGTCATGCGGGAGATCGTCAACCGTTACCCCGACCTGAGGAAGTACTCGCTTGTCGAACTGCAAGCGGTCCAGAACCAGTGGTACGAAGCCTGGAAGCAGGGCGTCAACGCCTACTGGGAGAAAAATAACAAACCTCAGCGGGTGACCAATTCATGGCCGAAGATCGAGAGGAAGGTGGCTGTTTGAGAGAAGAGCTGACATTGGAGGCGAGAAAAACTGTGAACGGATTGACTAACTACCTGTCCTCCCCTGATCTGACCGGCAGCATCCCAAAGCACGAGATCCCGGAGACTCTGGCATCCCTGGAAGCTCTCAAGGCGAAATTACTATACCGCCTGGTAGAACCCGGAGACACTGCCGCCAAGTCTGAGATCCCGGACAAGCTTCTGAGCGTTGACGAGGCGGCTGGGCGGCTGTCGTTCAAACGTCAGTATCTCTACGATTTAATACGAAGGCGGCAGTTCCCCGCAGTTTCCCATGGTCGATACGTTCGCGTGCGGGAAGCCGATATCAGCGCATGGATTGAAGCCCACCATAATAAGGTTGTTGATGGGCAGACATACGCTACCCCCACCAATCGCCGTTGCAGGGTGAGAGCTTCAGCAGATCCGAAAGAAGATGGGGCGTACGTAAGCAGAATTCGTGGCCCTCGTCGGCGTAGCGTCAAACTCGATTGCGCGCCAAGCTCAGAGCGAGATCAGGATATGGGAGCCACTCGCCCGATTGATGCGGCTTCTGGCTCAGCGGCTCTGCTCTAAATCGGAATCCAAGTAGTTGGAGGATCCATGGCAACTGTAGTGATGGGAACAATGCGAGAGCGAAAAGATCGCCCCGGAACGCACGAGGCCGTTTACTGGGTCAATGGCAGGAGGCGCAGGATATCGGCCCGCTCGCGGGAGGAACTCGTTCAGGAACTTAACAGGCGCATTGAGGATGCGAAAAAAGAGCCTGATGGTCCATCCCTTTGGGATCCCAGCGTCACCCTGGCAGCCTATACAAAGAGTTGTCTTGATTCGATGAGTCAGGATGTCGAATCAAAGACTCTCGAGAATTACCGGCAATTGATGGAGGCGCACGTACTGCCCTTCAAGATCACCAACGATCACACTTTGGGACAAATAAAGGTCAGGGACATCAAGGTCCGCCACATCAAAGCCCTCGTGATCAGCAAGCGGAAAGATGAGTATGCCAAGAATACCGTGCGGCTCATGCGCTCCGCGCTCTCTTCAATTTTGACGGAGGCTGTTGATGATGAGATTATCCCGCTCAACCCCGCCCTCCTGCTTTCCACCCGAAAAAAGCGAAAGGCCGATCGGCAGAACAAGGCCGAGTTTGAAGATTCGATCCAACCGATGGACTCTCAGCAACTGGGAGCCTTTGTCGAGACCGCCCAGCCTGAGAAAGAATTCGGAGTATTCTTCATCACACTTGGGAAAACCGGGTTACGACCCAGTGAGGCGATTGCCTTGACGCCCAGTGATGTCGACTTCGGCACGGGCGTCCTCCGAGTCAGCAAGGCATATATCTCCGGCCGAGTCCGCCCATATACCAAGACGGGGAGATCCAGAAACGTGGACCTGTCAAAAGACCTGGCCGGCATTCTCCACGCTCATATTGCGAAGCTGAGAGAGGCAGCGTTCAAAAAAGGTCAGCCCATGCCCGAGCAACTCTTTCCCAATCGCGCAGGCAATTACATCGACTGGAACAATGCCGTTGATGCGTTCCACCGGATCTGCAAGAAAGCAAAGATTACGCGTTTTCGCCCATACGACCTCCGGCATACCTTTGCGTCTCTTCTCCTTCAATCGGGCGCTCCGATCACCTACGTTTCGGCGCAACTTGGACATGAGAAACCAACCACGACATTGCGGTTTTACGCGAGGTGGCTGCCGAGCGATAGCCGCCGCTATGTGGACGCCCTGGATCGCTCAACGCCAGAAACCGAGGAGGAGGAGGAGAAGTAGCCGAAAGACAGGCAAAGAAAGGGCAGGAGCACCCCGTGCCACCAAACCGTGCCACCAAGCTCTTTTTGAGGGATCTACCGGAACCGTAAGTCCTTTAGAATCTATGGAGCCAGCGCCCGGACTTGAACCGGGGACCTACTGATTACGAATCAGTTGCTCTACCAACTGAGCTACGCTGGCTCATCGCGCAAAAGCTTGTATCATGTTTGCGGCGACCGGTCAAGGAAGCTACGGCACAAATACGGGTTGCGGTTCGCGCAGGCGCATACCGAGTCAGCAGCCTCTAGGCTGATTCCTCGGCAGCAGCGGCGCGGGCTTCCGTCTTGTCATGCAGGATCCTCGCCATGGCCTCTTCTTCATTCTGATAGAGATCGAGAATCGTGTCGAGCCGCGTCAGCTTCAAGACTGCAAGCACTCGCTGGGACAGGTTACACAGGCGCACCCGCCCACCCGCATGGCGTACCGCCTGGTGCGCGCGAATAATGCGCCCTATGTCGCTTGAGTCGACATAGGGAACCTGCTTCAGATCGACGACAATCTGCAGACGCCCCTCTTGCACCAGATCTTCGATGCGATCCTTTAAAAGCGATTCGAGCGGCCCCTTCAACCCCTGCTCCACAGTCAGGATGGTGACGCCGTTGATGTCTCTTTCCTGGTAGCTCATAGTTGTCATAAACCTAATTCGTGCAAATATCAGCCCTACAACATCAGACATCCAAGGCTTCCGAAGGCCCGGCCCTGCCGGCGACCGGACATCAGCGCTCGGAGGTCTGTATTTCTTGGCCGCGGCGCGCAAGCCCGCGCAGGCGGCCCACTACTCCCGAGAGGATTTCAACGGTGCCGTCGATCTCCTCGATGGTGTTGTGATAGCAGAGGCTGAAACGCAGCGACCCCTGCACGATTTCCGGACGCAGTCCCATCCCCATCAGGACATGAGACGGTTCCAGCGATCCCGAGGAACAGGCCGATCCGGTTGACACGGCCACTCCCGCCAGATCGAGAGCGATCACCGCGGCTTCTCCTTCGAGCCCCTCAAATGACAGATTTGCCAGGTTTGGCAGGCGATGCTCGACATCACCGTTGATCCGAACGCCCGCGATGCTGCTCCTGATCCGGCTCTCCAGCCGGTCACGCAAGGATGCAACCCGGGCTTGCATTTCCGGCAGGCGCTGCAGTGCAAGGTGCGCCGCCTCACCGAGGCCTACGATCCCCGGCACATTTTCGGTGCCTGCCCGGCGCTTCCGCTCATGTGAACCGCCGGTCAGGAAGGGTACAAGTTTGGTGCCACCACGGATCCAGAGCGCTCCCACCCCTTTCGGCGCATGGATCTTGTGGCCGGATAGCGAGAGCAGATCGACACCCATGCGCTGGGGCTGCAACGGGATCTTGCCCACGGATTGGACGGCATCGGTGTGGAGGAGGATGCCGCGCGCGCGTGCGATGGCGCTGATTTCTTCGACGGGCTGGATCACGCCCGTCTCGTTGTTGGCATGCATGATCGAGATCAGGATGGTGCGTTCATGAATGGCCGCGGCCACCCGGTGCGGATCAATGCGTCCTGAAGAGTCGGCAGGCAGGTAGGTTACTTCGGCTCCTTCCGATTCGAGCACCTTGCAGGTCGCAAGCACCGCCGGGTGCTCAATTTTCGAGGTGATAATGTGGTTGCCGTCGCGATAGCCACTGCGCCAAACACCCCAAACTGCGGCGTTGTCCGCCTCGGTGCCCCCGGAGGTGAAAACGATTTCGCGCGTGTCCGCCCGCAGAAACTCGGCTACGGCCCGGCGCGCATCCTCAACCGCGGCCCTCGCTTCCTGGCCCCAGGTGTGAATCGAGCTGGCGTTGCCGAATCGCTCCCGCAAATACGGCAACATTGCGTCCAGCACACGGTCGTCGATACGGGTCGTCGCGCTGTTATCCAGGTAAATTCTCGACTTCAAACTCGAACCCCACAAGTATCAAAACATAGCGGAGGGGAACAGACGAGTCAAGGCACCCGAGGCGTACGCTGTGATTGAGACACTACAAAACAAAAAGCAGCCACGAATAACACGAGGCAGAATAGCCGCAACCAAAAGCAAAAGCTTAACGCAGAGGCCACAGAGATCCATGCGGAGGCCGCAGAGATCGGACAGAAAAATATCTCTAAACAAGGATTTTCTCTGCGGCCTCTGCATCAGCCTCTGTGGTCTCTGCGTTAAGCTTTTGACTTTTGTGCTCTAATAGCAAGGATTTAACAGTAAGTAGTACGAATGGAGTAGAGGCAGATGCCCTGCCTGCGCTCTCGCCCCCTTCGCAGTGGCAGACTCGGGCCAATATTCTTGCGCGATTCAGGACAATCCACGAATTCCCTTGCCTGGCTGTATCCGAGATCCTATTCTCCAGATTGATGAGCCTCGAAATTGGCGTTGTTTTGGGAATCCTCGCGATTGCGGTCATCCTCTTTGTCACCAACCGATTTAGTCCGGATGTTGTGGCGCTTTTGACGGTGATGGCCCTGCTGCTCAGCCGGACCCTTGACACCGCCGATGCGCTGGCGGGATTCAGCAATCCCGCCGTCATCACGATAGCGGCTATCTTCCTCGTCACAGCTGGCTTGACGAACACGGGCGTTGCCGCCTGGATCGGCAGATGTCTTCTGCGTATTGCGGGGAAAAGCGAGGGGCACCTGGTCGCTGTGACTATGGCTGCTTCTGCCGTGCTTTCGCTGGTTATGAACAACATTGCCTCCGCCTCGGTGCTTCTTCCCGGTCTGACCAGCATCGCCCGGCAAACGCGAATCAGCGCTTCAAAGCTGTTGATCCCACTCTCCTTCGGCACTCTTCTGGGCGGCATGGCGACGCTGTTTACAACGGTCAATCTGATCGTCAACAACGCGCTGCGCCAGAAGGGGATCGCCCCCTTCAGCCTTTGGGATTTTTTTCGCATCGGCAGTATTCTGACCGTTGCCGGAATCGTATTCATGGCGATCCTGGGCCGCAAGCTCCTGCCGAACTACCAACCAAAGGATATTTCTCCTGGCGGGCGCTCTCCAGAGGATCTTGCGAAACTGTATCGGCTGCCGGAGCAGGTGGTTGAAGCGCGTATCCTCGCGGGATCGCCTCTGGACGGCCACACCCTTGAGGAGAGTCAGTTAGGCCAGGCTTACAACCTCAACCTCCTCGGTATTCTCCGGGGCACCCGGATCAAGCTGGTCCCGAGTCGCACCGAGGTCTTGCGCGCCGGGGACCGGTTGATGATCGAAGGCGATGTCGAGTTTCTCCAGCAGACCCGGGAGGGCCTTGGATTGGTTATCCAGCCGGCAGGTGCGGCAACGCGTATGGATCTGGCCGACCGCGACATCGGCGTAGCCGAAATCGTGATCTCTCCACACGCCGACATAGTGGGCCGCTCTATACGCGACATCCATTTTCGGGAAAAGTTTGGGCTTGCAGTGCTCTCCCTCTTGCGCGAAGGCAAACCGGTTGAGCGAGGCGTGAAGGACCTGCCCCTGCGCTTCGGCGATGCGCTGCTCGTGCAGGGTTCGCGCCCGCGTCTGAAGCTGTTGCGGGCCGAGCGGAATTTCATCGTGGTGGAAGAACCAGGGTACGCCAGCGAGATCGCCAGGCCCGACAAGGCGCCCTGGGCTCTGACGGGAATGTTTCTCATGATCGTATTGGCGGGGTTCGGCATATTGCATATCGCCGCGGCCGCATTGGCGGGGGCATTGGTGATGGTCTTGTCGGGCGCTTTGAAGGTGGAGGAAGGTTATCAGGCCGTCGAATGGAAGGCCGTTGTAATGATCGGCGGGATGCTGTCGATGGGAACTGCTCTGGATAAAAGTGGAGCCGCTGCCCTGATCTCCCACAACCTCCTGTACGCGATTGCCCCGCTGGGACACTTAGCCGTGCTGGCCGGCTTCTTTCTCATCAGCATGTTGCTCGCCCAGGTTCTGTCCGGAGTCACGACCGCTGTCTTTATTACCCCGATAGCCTTGAGTGCCGCGAATCAGCTGCATGTGAGCGCTTACCCGCTGGTCATGACTGTAATACTGGCGGTCTCGTGTGCATTTCTCACACCCGTCAGCCATCCGGCAAATGTACTTGTCATGGGTCCGGGAGGTTACAAGTTCGGCGACTACGCGCGTGTCGGCGGCTATCTCACCCTGATCATATTCCTGCTTGTGATGCTGCTTACGCCCTGCTTCTGGCCGTTTTAATCCGGATTCATCATGAAACCACCAGGTAGCGGGATGACTAGAAAGCAAAAGCTTAACGCAGAGAGCGCGGTGAAAAAGTCGAGGTCGCAGAGCAACAACGTCACCCTCTGCGTGCTCCGGATTTTCTCCGCGCCCTCTGCGTTAAGGTTTTGCACTTAAGGATAGCAATTTCACACGACGATCTTCCGCACCGTATGATTTGCCGACCCATGCCCATTTCCTTCGAACTCTCTTCACCTCTGAGATTTAAAGGTTTTTTCGTTCGTGAATGTTCCAGGTTAAGCCTCTGCGATGTTGTGCCAGCCTTCTTCTTCGGGCTCGAGACGGTTCACCTTTCGTGCGTTTTCGTCGTATAGCCGGGCGTTCTCCAGGGCAAGCGCGCCCAAGCTGGCGATTGCCTGCATGAACGCAATCTCGTCCTCATTGAATCGATGGGGCTGGGCAGAGTACATCCGCAGCACTCCGATAACCTTGCGGTTGGAGGTTACCCGGTCGGGTACAATCAACGGGACAGCGTGCACCGATCGAATGCCTTCCTTTAGTAAATCCTTCGGGTACTGCCAGCCTGCCTCCGCGGCCACGTCGAAAACAGTGACTGTCTCTCCCCGAAGAACGGCCTGATCCACGGAACTCCAAAGTTGGCTATTTGCCTCGCCAGTGGTAAGGTTAGGGGCGTTAGTCCAGAGCAATTATTCCATTTGAGGAAGGGAGCGATTATTAGTGACACGCAAGCTGCAGGTCCGGGTGCCGAGATTTTTCGTGAACGGCGAAACCAGGTACGGGACGCGGTCGGGGG
>JBEKYG010000074.1:0-11270 GCA_049511215.1 Acidobacteriota bacterium
ATCCTTACAACATCTTTGGACTGAAGGAAATGCCTGCAGCACCGGAAACATAGTGACTGAAAAAACTCCGAAACCCGCATAAACAAAGGATTCTGCTCCGCCAAATTCGGAAGTTGGGCTAGGGGCATAGCCCTATCTGAGGTAACCATGGAGGCCTTCCTGGGGCAAGTTGGGACATTCCTGCCGATCTTCATCCAGATTCTCGCCTCCGCTGTTGCCGCGGAAGTCCAAAAGCGGAGGGCCTCGGCAACGCCCGAGCTGATCCGCGAATGTTACCAGCAACGCGCCCTTGGCCCTGAATTCCGATCCTGCTTCGAGGATTTCTACGAGCGCCTTGACCGGTACTACGCACCCGATGAATCGCGAGCAGCAAAGAGGGTCTTGAAGGAACTTGCAGTTTCAATCGAGCCGCTGAGCCGAAGCCAGCTTCTAGGCGCTTACGCTCAGGAATTGGGGGACTCTGCGAGTGAATCGGGATTCGATTTCATGCTTACCTGGCTCTCGGATGATTTCTATATTTGCGCGAATCAAGCCGGGCAATTTAGCTTTAAAACCATGTGGCTGCGCGATTGGTGGAGGAGATATCATGTCTCTACCCTATAAAACCGGTGTCTTTCATCCGGCTTTCTCCCCGTGGCTGGCCAATCCCGAACAGCTTTCACGCACCCTCGTCGGCAATGAGGAGATCATTCGGGATTTCCTCGCCCGCCTTGCAGCCATGGACACGGGATCTTCGGCAAACCACCAGCTGTTGGTGGGACCGCGAGGGATCGGCAAGACGCACCTTCTCTGTCTGACGGGACACTACGTCTCTCGCCGGCTGCCGGTGCCAGAAGACTGGGCATTCCCCGCCTCAGGCTGGATCTGCATCCTGTTCACGGAGGAGGAATATGCCGGGCAGAATTCACTGGCGAATTTCCTATTGACTCTCTTTGAGAAACTGGGCGAAGCCATACCGGGTGAATCACTTCTGTGTTTGCCTTCCGATCTCGCCGGCAAGCCTGACAAGGTTGTAGTCGAATGCTGCTTCGAGACTCTCCACAGATTTCATGAGAAGATCGGGAAGCGGTTGCTCATCCTGGTTGATAATCTGCAGAAGGTCCTGCAGCAATGGACCCCTGAGGAGCATCATCAATTACGCAAGTTCCTCTCTGTCCGCCGGTTCGTCGTCATCCTCGGGTCTGCTCCCAGCGTTTTTCGCGAGGTCCTCGATCAAAAAGCTGCCCTTCACGATTTTTTTGAAATTCGCATCCTGTCCGAGCTAACTTCCAATCAGGTCATGGAACTTCTCGCCAGACGGTTCCGGGAAGACCAGCGCGTTGACGAATTCAATTCCCGGCGAGAGGAGCTCGCCAGGAAGGTGTCGGCGATTGAAGTTCTTACCGGAGGAAACCCGCGTCTCGTCCTGTTCCTGTATCAGATCGCGACAGGATCAACCTTCTGGGAGATTGAGACAGCACTTCGGATGTTGCTGGAGGAATTGCGCGAGTATTTCGTGCGCCGGTTCGATGAATTGCCCGACCAGGCCCGGAAAATCCTGGACACCATCGCTCAGATGCCGGGCCCCGCAACCCCCTCTGAGATTGCGGCTGCCGCCAGGGTCCGTCCGCAGCTGGTCAATGCTCAGCTCCAGCGTCTCAAGAGCAGTCATCTCGTTCGGCAAATCAAACTGAAGCGACAGCGCGCAACCCGCTATGACATCACGGAACGACTGTTTCGCATATGGCGTCAGACCGCCACTGTTGCGGGCCGCCAGCGCTTCAAGTTCCTTGCCGACTTCCTGCGGCTCTATTTCACTCCCGACGAGATTCATAGTTTGTATCGCCAACATGTGGCAGGCCTAAACTTGAGCACGGACACGGCCCGGGAAGAAATCCTTCGTCACGTAGAAGAGCTCTTTTACTTTCAGGCAGGAGGCGAAGGGGAAATCCGATACGACGCGTTTACGAATCGCATCGAGAGTCTCCGCAAACTCGGAGAGATGCAGTGGGCGGAGGAGGAGGCCAAGTACTTCGAGGCGGAATCTTCAAAACTGAGTGACAAAGCAGGCATCGTTGAGGCCTGCAAGCAGGAATTAGCCCTGCATGTCGAAGCAGGGCGCCTAAATGAAGCACTGGACGATCTCGCAAGGCTGCTCCAGCAAGATGCCTTCGACGCAGCAATAAGCGCCGCGGAGACCATCCTGCAACACAATGCCCATTATGCCTTGGCATGGGAAGGGCTTGGCATTGCGAGGGGAAATCTCGGCCAACACGAGGGTGCATTGGATGCGTTTCGAAGGGCGGTTGAGGCTGACAAACCCACCGCAGGATTGCTGGCACTTCAATCCCTAGCGTTGAGCGGCCTAGGCCGGAACGAAGAGGCCCTCCAGGCGGCTGAGCAGGCTGTCAATCTCAATTCTCACAACTCTGAAGCTTGGCGCGTATTGGGTGTTGCAGCCGGCAACCTGGGTAATCATGAGCGTGCATTGGAAGCATTTCAAAAGGCTGTTGAAATTGGGGGGGCCACCGCACGATTATGGCTACTCCGATCCCTTGCATTGAGCAGCCTGCGGCGGAATAAAGAGGCCCTGGAGGCGGCGGAACGTGCCGTCCATCTTGATTCCAAAGACTGTGAAGCTTGGCGGGCGCTCGGCATCGCAGCGGGCAGCTGCGGAAACGCCGATCGCGCATTGGACGCTTTTCGGAAGGCGGCCTCACTTGGAAAGCCCACGTCTGACCTGTGGCGCTTGCAGGCAATCGCGCTGCTCATCTTAAAACGGAGCGAAGAAGCGCTGGCGGCGGCCGAAGAGGCCATTTCACTCGATTCTACTAACGCCGCAACATGGATGGAACTGGGTAAGGCTGCCATGTTTACCGCTCACTATGAGCGCGCGTTGGAAGCGTTTTGCATGGCACTTGAAGTAGGCAAACCAACGGCAGAGCTGTGGAAACTGAAGTCTGGTGTGTTGGCGGGTCTGAACCGATGGGAAGAGGCGCTCACAGCGGCTGAACAAGCAGTTTCGCTGGATCCCACAGATCAAACATCATGGATGATAGTCGGCAATGCGGATCTCCAGCTTGGACGCAATGATCGCGCTCTGGAGGCGCTCAGAAATGCCTCACGGGTCAGCCCATCGGAAGCCGTACTCTGGCGACTTCAAGCAATAGCGCTCAAAAAGTTGAACAGAATGGATGAGGCGCTACACGCAGCTGCCCAAGTAACCATAATCGCTCCATCGGAATCGCCAGGCTGGATCCACAAAGCATGGATACACGGCTATCTCGGCCAACCAGATGAGGCTCTTTTCGCGCTTGAACGCGCAGGCGCCTGCGGAGCATTGGATAAGGATATCCGCCACACCCGCGGAGATGTCTTGCTTCTCTGCGGGCGATATGAACATGCACTCCGAGAATTGGAAGCCGGCCTCGGATTAGATGCCGAAGACTGGGACATGAGAGCCGGCAGCAAGGTAGCAAGAGCATGTCTAGGGGAGTTTGGGCCATTGATGGAGGCACTCCCCGCGCAACTGCTAATGTCAAAGATACCTCCAGGCTCCGAACTGGCTATAAGCGAGTTTCTGAGGGATGTTACGCTAAATGCACTCCGTCGCAACGAGACGAGCGTTCCTCGCGGACTGTGGAATGCGCTCCTCTCCCTCGAGTCTTACCACGGATTTGAGTGGTTTGGCCCACTTTGCGGCGACTTCCTGCGAAGGCTGCTCGATATCTCTCCGGGCAATTTTGTGGAGTATGCGGAACGGCTTCGCGAGAAGGTAAAGAACGATGGTGTGCTGAGGTTGCTGGACCCATTTCTCCAAGCGGCGGCGTTCATCCGGACAAAAGATGTTTCGATCCTGGAACGTGTCTTCCCGGAAGTCCGGGAGTTGGTGCTCGACATCGTCCGGCGCGCGTCTCCCGACCTCATAACTCAGTTGCGGGTATCGGCGGTACTTTGATTCGAAGGATTGATAGGAAATCGCTTTTTGGTGCTTGGTGGAGAATAGCATAGGTTGGGGCGGCAAGCCTGCTGAATTGTCCCGGCTGCTGGGTTCGAAGGTCGGTTCGGGACCGCAATGGAGGGAACGGGGGCTGGGAGCGTCCCTCGAGCTCGAGGGACGCTCCCCAGCCCCCGTTCGCGTCCGCGCCAAGACACACTTCTTCCCATGCGCCGCCGGGGGGGCATGCGAGGTTGGAGAATGGCAGCTGCCGGGATCTTTATCCCGACTGATCGACCGATTCGACGTCGTCCTCCCAGGCGGGGATTTCGAGATCATAGTGTAGGCTCCTCCGCCCGGGAGCGGGAGGCGGACGTTGCGGCCGATCCCAGAGTTTCAGGTGACGCAGGATCTTCTCGATGACGCTCGGGGCATCGATGAGGCTCACGATCTTCAGCGGGCGCGCGCAACGGCGGCAAAGCAGAGGATCCGCTTCGTAAACCTTCTTGATCAATCGCGCCCACGAGGCCCTCGTGCGGCGCGCGCTTTCCTCCCCGCAGGCGGGAGGTTCCGTTTGAGCCCCGCCAGATCGAACCGAAGGCCGTGCCGGGGAGCAGGCTTGGCGGGCCCGGTGCACGTGCAACCACGCGCCGTAGTTCCCGGAAGTGAGTGTCTGGAAAATTTACTTTTCAGTCTGGATGCTGATCCCATTCGCGCACCCAAAGTAAATTTTCCAGGCCTGCCTCCGATTCTTGAGGCTACAGCAGTCCGGAGAAAAACGATTCGTAGTCGAGCACGGTCACACCACAGGCAGGATACTCGCGACGGTATCTCTTTTTCTCGAGCACGAGCTGCACTTGATATTTCGGCTTCAGCATTTCTCCAAACCGGCACAGCTGATTCGATGGCTCCTTTGCTCCCGACTTGCATTCCACCAGCATCCACGGCTTACCGTCCGCCAGCACGAGAAAATCAACTTCCCGTCCGTCCCTGGTCCTGACGAAACGCAGGTCGTATTCCCCCTGCGCCGTGTCGGTCCAAAACTGGCAAGCCTTGAGCAGATGAAGAGCCGTCAGGTTCTCCAGCCTTTTGCCCCGGTATTCCGCCGGGATGTGCGTGATGTCAAAGAGGTAGAGTTTGGGCTCCGCCTTCAGAGTACGGGAGAGTTTGCCGGCATAAGGACGAATCGTGAACGTGAAGTAGAGCGCATCCAGGACCAGCAGCCAGCTCCGCACCGTGGCATATGCCTTGCCGACGTCTTCGTATAAGGAGTTAATCGACAAAAGGGATCCCACTCTTTCCGGCAAGAGCTCAATCAAAGTGTGCAAGGCATTGGCATCAGAAATATTCAAAAGGTCGCGTGAATCCTCCAGCACCAGACGATCGATGCGCAACCGGCTCCAACGCCGCGCTTCCAGCTCTTTTCCTCCCAGCAGCGGTTCCGGAAATCCTCCAAGGGCCAGCAGGTCTGCGAGCGGGTAGGAGACATGCCTATGGTCGAGGATTTGCGCCGGAGAGGGAGGCGTTGCCGTTTCCGCCACCGTAAAGGGATGCAGGCGATAGGGCAGGTATCGTCCAAGCAGGCTGTCGCTCCCCTTGCGATAGAGATCGAGCCGGGCGCTGCCGGTGACGATGATCGGAATTTTCTCGCCCGACTTATCGTAGAGCCCTTTGAGTTTTGTCTTCCACTTCCGGTCCTTGTGAATTTCATCGAGTACGATGGGTCCAAGCTCGCGGCCTGCAAGCGCATCCTCTGGTGATTTGGCCCATTTGCGCCGAAAACCCCCATCGTCGTAAAGGAAATAATTCGCATCACTCTTGAGCAATGACCGAGCGAGCGTCGATTTGCCTACTTGCCGCGGGCCGGACACGAAGGCGATCTTCCGTTTTGCCAGAGCATCCTCGGCGAGGGAGCGAGCAAGATAGCGGGGACGCAACATGGCCGGCAAACTATCATACAATTGATGAAAAGTCACGGCAAATTATCAATCGCTTACCTGGGAAAGCAGGCCGGAATCGGACCGGAGCGAAGCAAGAGCGCATTGTCTTCCAGCCCCTCCATCATAAGCGCACCGACCGCCGTCACCGTGAGAAATCGAAGCCGCTGCATCCGCGCGCGCACCGCCGGAACCAACTGCCTCGCGAGCTGGTTGGCGATCTATTCCAAGCCGAGCGGATCGAGCGCGCCCTCGCTTGAGCCGGGGATATCGACCTCAAGCTGAAACCGCGTTGCTGCGCCATCGTTCCAGCACTTCCATTGTTTGTTCAGCGATGGCGCGCCGGGCGTCACTTCGTTCCCACCCTTGCGTCAGCAGATAATCGTACCTGGTGTGCGTGTGGCGCACATGCGCCTTCACCGCCAGCTCGATGGCTTCCGCATCGAACTTCTTGGCCGCTGAGGATCGGCCGATCCGTCCGCTGTACTTCCGGCACGCGTGGATCGCGATGCGTTCGGCCTCGTCGGGCGGACAACCCGGATATTGAGTCTTTATCTGTTCCGCAAACTGCTCCAAGTAACGTTCATCCGCATGCTCACGAAGTTCGGCGGCACGTTCTTGCGCCATGCGCCGCTGCTCCTCGTCGCCCAGGCATTCCTTCTCGGCTCTCTCCAACGCCGCCTCTTCCACCAGCAGTCCCTGCCGTTCGTATCTTCCCCGGGTGCGGCTGAACTGCACCACGACCGCGGAGAGGCCGGAGTACTTCCGGCTTCGTCGCGTCAGCGCTGTATCCCCTCGTGGCAGGAACGCCAGGTGGTCTAGATCGGCGCACTCAAGACAAAGCGGCTTCTGTTTCTCCATTCTCAGAAATCTGCCTTTCCACAGTTCCGCGCCACACTCGGAACAAACCGACTCTCTGCGTAGCATAAAAACAACAATTTCCTGCCCCTCTGATTTTCTGCCTTCACTCTCTTCCATTAATCCCTCCTCTGATGCTCATGGAAGCAGCGCATGTTCCTCACATAAAAACTCTTATACCACGGCGTCTTTTCATTTTGTTCTCGGATTGCGTTGGCCACACGGGCTGCATCCAAATGGGTTTCCTGGCTTATGTGGTTTTCGTGATTTGAGGCCTTGGATGTATGCTGAGGGTTTACCGGCATAAAATTGTAAAAGGAGGCTCGTCATGAACTGGACTCAGCTATTAAAGAGAGAGGTCGAAAGCACCTACGCGACGACCGCAAGGCTTCTGGACCGGGTCGATCCGGACCGTCTCGACTGGAAACCAGAGACTGGCAGCAACTGGATGACCATCCGCCAACTTCTGAAGCACATCACCAACGCATGTGGCGTCGGATGCAAGGGATTCGTCTCCGGCGATTGGGGCCTTCCGGCAGGCGGGAAGGTTGAAGACCTGCCGCCGGAGGAGATGCTGCCGCCCGCGGAAAAGATGCCGGGGATGCAAAGTGTCGAGGAGGCCAGGAAGCTACTCATGGAGGATAAAGTCCTTGCCCTCCAGATGATCGACCATGCCGGCGAGAATGATCTGGCCCATAGGGAAGTCGCCGCTCCCTGGGCTCCTGGCGTAGAAGTCGCCCTCGGCTACCATCTCCTACAGATGGTCCACCATCTCGATACGCACAAAGGACAACTGTTCTATTACTTGAAGCTCCAGGGCAAGCCTGTGAATACTGCCGACCTTTGGGGCTAGCCAACACTGGACCGCTCTTGCACGATACGATCTCTACAAGGCAGGCAAGGATTGGGATACTCCTGAGCCGCTCGATTGCCTCCCGCGCCATCGTCGACAGCGCACATAGATGCGCGGAGGGCGACCAGCGGCTCCGGGTAGATCAGGACTCTGGTCCGGATGGACCGAGATTCCTTATTTGAAGCGCATCCGGCTCACTTCACAAGTTCGATGCTTTTCGGCTCGATATAGGGCTGTTTCTGCCCGGTAACGCGCACCACGCCGGTAACTCTCACAATGCGGTTGACGGATTCCTTCTCGCTTGGGCGGAGTTGTTTTCCGGCTCCAAGCAGATCTTGCCCTTTAATATCAACACTCTTGGATTGGACGTAGATCGCGCCACTATTGTCTTTGATGACCCAATCACTTCGGGTCACGGGTGGCGCCTGGTTGGTTTCTTTTAGCAAATCCCACCCTCGATAATACCCAACAATGGTGACTTCCTTGCCCTCCCAGCCGCTTTGAGTGAGGATGTTTTTAACGATATCCGTCAATTCCGATTTTGACTGGGCTGAAACGCTCGACGAGGGCGGAGTCGTCTGGGGTGCGGATAACTTCTCAGGTGAGGCGCAAACTGCAACTGGGGCGGCGCTCCCGATCCAGATTAATACCGCCGCGGCAAAGCTCGTCCATTTCATGGTGTCCCCCTGTATGATCCGGTAATTCCAACCGTTCGCCAGCCCCTCCTGAACAGTTGGTCGCGAACCGAGAACCACCAAGTCGCCAAGACGCTGTGAAAAACTCGGTCTTCACCATTAACCACAAAGACTCGAAGACTCAAAGGAGGGTGCAATACAAAAGATTGCCTCGAGCCTTAGAGTCTTCGAGTCTTTGTGTTGATCCGATGTTTCCCCGGCTGGGGGGTTACTCTTCGCCGCGTGTCAGCGCCGGACGCTCGCGCATTCCTTTGAGGATCGAGCACCACCCTTTATGCTCACCAACCGGCATGCCGCATTCAACACAGATCCTGACCCTTTGAACCGGTTGATTGCGTTTCCACCGGAACAATCTTTTTGAAAGGGTCATGTCATCCTCCTGGACCGGCGTCGCCAACCCAAAAACCGTATCATCGTGGAGCGTCAGGGCGGAACATGGCGATAGCGATGCAACAAAGCCGCCCGTGTTTCAATACGCAACTGGGGCTGAATAAGTTCCTGGAACTCCGCAAAAATTTGTGCCGGATTTACGGCACGGTCGCGGCGCATATTCAGTTTGTATTTCATGATTCTGCGAAGGAGTGTAATAAATAGTGCTGACAATGTAGATCTGCAAGTTTGTTTACCGGAGGATCACTGTGAGCTTCAGAGATCCGGGCAGAACTGGCCGGCATGTGGGAGAAATCAGTTTTGGCGCGCGGGTGATCGACGGGGCTTGGGGTCGGGTCAATGAACGGGAGTCGATGGATGCGCAGCGCGCAGCGGGTGACACACGGTCCGCACTTCACGAATCAAGGGATAGGCTATGAGAAAAACTAAAATCGTCTGCACCATCGGCCCGGCCAGCTGCAGCGAGGAAAGGCTCGAGGCACTTATCCTCGCCGGCATGGACGTGGCCCGCCTGAATTTCTCCCACGGGACGCATGAGGAGCACGGCCGCGTGATTCGGGCCTTGCGCGCCATCAGCGCGCGGCTCGGGCGCCCCGTAGCGATTCTGCAGGATCTCTGCGGACCCAAAATTCGCACGGGCGCGCTTCAGGGCGGCGTCGAGGTGAACCTGGCCGCGGGCGCGGAGGTTACCATCAGCACCCTGCCTGTGGCGGGCACCGCCACACTCATCGCTACCACATACTCCCATCTCCCCGCCGACGTCCACCCAGGCGACTGCATCCTTCTGGCCGACGGGTTGATGGAGCTGAGGGTGCTCGCCACGGACGCGACCTCGGTGCGCTGCCGGGTGGTGCACGGCGGCCTTCTGGGCGAGCACAAAGGCATGAATCTGCCGGGAGTGAAGCTCAGCGCGCCGGCCGTAACCGAAAAGGACCTCGTTGACCTGGACTTCGGCGTGGCTCAGGAAGTGGACTACATCGCTGTGAGCTTTGTGCGTCAGGCCGAAGATCTGCTCCAGGTGCGTCGCCTGCTCCATGAACGCCAGGCGGAGATCCCGGTGATCGCCAAAATCGAGAAGCCGGAAGCAGTGCGGAATCTGGAGGCCATTCTTGAGGCTTGCGCGGGCGTCATGGTCGCCCGGGGCGATTTGGGTGTGGAGGTGAATCCAGAGAAGGTGCCCATCCTGCAGAAGCAGATCATTGAGGCCGCCAATCGTCATGGCTCGCTGGTGATTACCGCCACCCAGATGCTGGAGTCCATGGTCAACAATCCCCGCCCCACACGCGCCGAGGCCAGCGACGTTGCCAATGCCATCCTGGACGGCACCGACGCAGTCATGCTCTCCGCCGAAACCTCGGTGGGGCAATATCCCTTGGAGGCCGTGCGCATGATGGGCCTGATCGCCGAAGAGGCCGAGGCCAGCGGCCGGGCTTGTTCCGCGGCGAAGCACGGGCGCCGCGAGTATCCCGAGGCAATCGCTCACGCGGCATGCACCATCGCCGGGGACTTGGAACTCAAGGCCATCTGTGCCTTCACTCAGTCCGGCTATACCGCGCGATTGGTGTCCAAGGAACGGCCTTCCGTACCCATTCTGGCCTTCACCCACGATCGCCGCATCTACAACCTCGTGGCTCTCTATTGGGGCGTGTCACCGCTGCTGGTGGACTTTGTCGGCGATTTCGATGCCCTTTTCCGGCGCGTAGAGCTGGAACTCCTGGCCCTCCACCTCGCAGTGGAAGGTGATTCCGTTGTCGTTCTGGGAGGGATGCCTGCGGCCGCCAAGGGAGCGACGAACTTTTTGAAGATCCAAAGAGTGGCACACGGTTGACGCCCCAACCATGCTCGCGATCGCGGCCGCCTAAAAGCGGAAACATCGCCCGAACCAGACACGGAACTTGGGAAGCATGTCAAGGCTCAGATGGACCTGCCCACATCGGTCATCAACCGATATACCCATGCCTTGGCAAGAGAGGCGCTCAGAAAAACCAAGCCAAAAGGCAAGCCCAGCTGAACCATGGTGCTCGCCGCTTATCGCAATGGGCCGGTCGAGAGCCCGCATTGCGGCCGCGTGGCGGGTTACATGTTGAATCACCGGCGAGCTACAAATCAGCAAGGTCGGGAGCTTTTGCGCTTCACGTCCGATCATCTGGCAACGGTGCTCTCGAGGTTCCGGCTAAGGGGGGTGGGCGCTGCACGAACATTTCGCTTGTGAGAAGTCCCGCAAATGCTTAGACTATCAGTTAGATCGGCCCGAGACTTATAGCTGACTGGATTCCGGGATTATAGGAGCAGTGCAGTGGTACCGCACCGCCCAGAGACGAAAACCAAGGCCAAGAGTCACCCTGCGACGGCTCTGAAATACCTACGATGGTCCACAGCTGTTCAAGGGGGGGGATGTCACCCAAAAGATATTCTGGATTTTGCGGATCACTTTGCTGGTGAGCCTTTGAGGTAGTCGCCATGAGTAGCATGCCGAGGAAGGTTTTGGATCCCCAGAAGCAGTGCGAAGACTCTCCTTTCCAGCCACCCGATCTCATGCACAGGGAGCGTGAGAGTATACCCCCCACGGGTGAAACGGACGCCCAGACGGATAATGTGGAAGCGCTGGTCGGGGATTTCCT
>JBEKYG010000075.1:0-11230 GCA_049511215.1 Acidobacteriota bacterium
CTTGCTGGATAGTACTTCGAGAATGGTTTCGGCTGTTTTCATGCCTCTCTTAGTTATACTAATCGAGGCCGCTTGTTCACTATTTTTTTACCGGGGCACGCGCAGGGCTAGGGGCCTTTCTTTATTGGCGGCGTATCGGATCCTGGCGTGGAGGGGGCGCGAGGCTGAGTCCCGTTGCCGTACTTTTCGATCTTCCGAGTTTTCATGTTGTAGACGTCGCCCGCCGAAAGAACATAGTAGGGCTTCTCCCAAGGCTGATAGACCCGGGTGTTATCGTGGACGGCCACCTTCCAGGCCCCCATCACCTCAAATTTATCGCCCGTGACGATGATGGCCGTGCTCTCGGACAGGCCGATGCCCAACAGATCCGGATATTTCTTGATGACCGGGATGAGGTCGTCCCATCGTAGCCGTGTATTGATGTGCTGATCGATGGCGGACCTGCGCAGGAAGCTGAATCCGGCCTGATGATTGGGTTCCGCGGTCATCATGATGTCAGCACCGGTTGTGTCCCCACGCACCAGATAGGCTCCCTGAATTGTGGCGCCCGCCGAACTGCCGGCGATCACTCCGCCTCGTTCCAGCACCTTGTGGAATTCCTTATAGGTCAGGGTATTCATGTAGGAATCAACGATGTTCCACTGGCGTCCCCCGTCAAACCATACGGCATTTGCCTCTCTCAAAGGCTGCACGAACGCCTCGGTGTCCGCAATCTTCGGGTCATGCGTATGAAGCATCTTTACGTTCTTGAGCCCCCGCTTTTTCCAGGAGGCGACCACGGTATCTTCGTTGTAGACACGGATCTGGCCGTCCGCGGTCTTGTTCCCCCCCGCGGTTGGAACGATGACAAACTTGGCATCCGGGCCTCCGGCGAGCTGGATAAACTTCTCGATGATCCCGGTACCGTTGGTCGAGCCGCCTCCGATGATTATAATCGTCCCCTTGGGCGGGCCGTATTCGGGTTGCTCCTGACTTGTTTCACTCTTGGGCAGCTGCTGACCCACGCCGTTTCCGATAACGGCCACGATCAAAAGCAAAGCGCCTAGCAAACCGGACAAGTATTTCTTCTTCATGTTTCCTCGCATTCCTTGTTGCTACAAAATTGCTATCAGGGGCGTTCAGTTCATTCCAAAAGAGAACCGGCTATTTGATTTCAATCGAGACGCCACAACCTGCATATTTGGACCGGCACATCATTGCACAACACAGCCGCCCCGGAGCGCATCCCTCCGATGTTTTTGGCATTTTCATCCGAGGCATGCCGGTGGGCAAGTCAAAAGTGAGTGCACTGTGGCTGCGAGGACTTCCGGGCTCGCGGGTGCGGATGTGGACTGACGGCGCTAAGGCCCCAACCAGAGAATATTTCGACAATTCTTCACCCTCCAAATTCCCGCTTACACCAAAAAACAGGCCTGATTATTGAACCTAAGACCGATGACCAAGCGCGGCATCCAATCGGGGATTACTCTAACGCATCGGATGCAAGTCTTAGATTGAAAAATCGGCCTCCGATTGTTGTTTTAAACCCCTCTAAGAGCCATCCGACTTGCCGTTCTGCAGACGCCGTCAAGCAGTTGCCGTCTTCAGTCCCCATCCCCGCGCTGGGATTCGCAGGAGGTGGATAAATCCAATACCCGGCCAGCGCAGCGGAGATGTAAAGCCCCGCCCTTTTCAGGTTTTGAGCTTGGTGCCACAAATACGCGGGTGATACCCTATGAGCATGCCGGAGATTTCGAGATTTCTTGGTATCATAATTGCAATGCTCTATCGGGACCACTCACCACCGCATTTTCACGCGATCTACGGGGATTACGAGATCTCGATAGAGATGAGACTGGTGTGATACAAGGACAGTTTCCGAGACGGGCATTACGCCATGTTTTAGACTGGCATGAGTTGCACTGCGAGGAGTTGATCGAGAACTGGAGCCTCGCACTGGATCGGAAACCACTCAAGCGAATTGCGCCATTGGAGTAACATGACAGTCAGAATTATAGAAGCAGTCTATGTCCGAGATTATGTGCTTCACCTGCGGTTCTCGGCCGGCACAGAAGGGGATGTGGACCTCGGACAAGAACTGGAGGGTGAGATTTTTAGCCCGCTCCAGGATCGTGCGTACTTCAGGAAGTTTATTATCCACCCGGAACTTCACACCGTCTGCTGGCCAAACGGCGCAGATTTCGCACCCGAATTTCTTTATGAAAAGGCACAGGTTGCGGCCTGACGTCAGCTTCATCTCACCGTCGAGCACTGTAATGGGATAACTCCGCTGTTCCTATCGGATCCTGCCTATATCCAATCCTGTACGCATAGAGTCTTTATCCATGACTTCTTCGCATTTTGCAAAGAAGTTTCGGTGAAAGCTGAGTGCTGAAAGCTGATCGCTCAAAGCGCACGGCGTATTCATCTCCCATACTTGGTTGCGGCCGAAGGCCGCGGTAGGAAAAACAAGCTGCGATTCCTGGGATCGGAGCCGGGCTGGGAGGCTGTCCTGCTTCTGATATGGGGGCGTTATGTCAACTTCGGCCAGCCTGCCGCGATTCCCTGCAACCCAGGGTCGAATATCAAGAGCCGATAGCGATCCCGTTCCCAAAAAGCCCTGCAGACCTTGCCGTTGCCTTGCCTCGGTGAGTATTCCGGATGAGTTCTTCGCCGCCCGATGTTATTCTAGTTGCCTTAGATAATGGGGACGGACATCTACTATGGCTGACGAAAGGCTTCCAACACGTTCACAGGATTTCGCCGACGAGACGTACCGCCGCTTGCTGGCGTTGGCGACAATGCTCGCGCTGTCGGCAATCATCGTTCTGGCACAAACACAGGCGCCGCCGCCGAAGCCGCAAGGCACGCGACCGGCTGACGAAGAAGCTCTGCAAAAAGCGGCGGTCATCAAAGACCCTCAGGAGCATGCTGAGGCGCTGATCAAAGTCGTCAACGACTACCCGCGCGCCGTCTACATCAGGAATGTGATCTTCTACCTCATGCGCTCGCTCAGACCCATGATCAATGAGCCGGAGAAAGTGCGCGCCCTGCTAAGCCGTTTCGTCGAAGGCACCGCTTCCGCGCCCGCTTACGCGCGCGCCGAGTTCTACTATGGCATCGCCAGAGATTTATTGAACAATGGAATCTTGCTCGACACAGCGGCGGGGTTGGCGCAGAAAGGTGTCGCGCTGCTCAACGAGGAAGACTACGTTGATAACGAGCGCCGGGCACACGAACAAAAGGAAGCTTACTATAACGCGAGAAAGCCGAACCGGAAGGCTGAGCCGTTTTCCGCCGCTGAAGCGACTCAGCAGTATCGCGCCTTCCGCGCCTCGAACTACGCAACGCTCGGACGCGTTTACTTCAAGCTGGGTAAGATTGAAGAAGCTGAAAAGACGCTCAAGCAGGCTTACGAGATCAAGCCGATAATGGAAGCGGCTATGGGACTGGCGGATGTGGCCGAGAAGCGCGGCAAAGATGCCGCAGCCTTTGAATACATGGCGGACGCGATATTGACCGGACGCTTGCCCGCTGACGGCATCGAACGACTGCACAATCTCTACCGCAAATTGCACGGCGGGAAACTCGACGGACTCGAGGACTACCTCGACGCGAAGTACCGCCGAGGCTTTCACAGCCCGTTGAAAGTCGAGCGTTACAAACCGGCGCGAGGGCCCGCCAGCGATAGCAATGCGCGTGCGGTGTTGGCGGAGTTTGTCACCGGCGCGGGATGCGAGCCTTGCACGGCCGTGGACTTGGCCTTCGAGGCCGCGCTCGAACGCTACTCACGCCGCGAATTGATTCTCCTCGTCTATCCCATGCATGCGCCGACTTCCGACCCAATGAGCAATCATTCGGCGCAAGCGCGACACAAGTTCTACGATACCAACGGCGCCCTGACCGTCTACATAGACGGGCAGAATTTCAACGCCGGAGAGGGATTGGCGACCGAAGCCGAACGAGTGTCGAAGAATCTCGATGCAGGCATCACGGCGCGCCTCGACGCGCCAGCGCAAGCTTGCCTCAAGCTCGGCGGCGCAGGAGATCGAAGACCCGATCACCTGGTCGCTCAAGGCCAGCGTGCCTGCTAGCCCGCCCAAGCCGGGCGATAAGTTCACGGTGCTGCTGACGGCGAAGATCGCATCGGCCAGCGAACCGTCTTGATTCGGCCGAATCCCGACAAAGTCGATCCAGCCTTCCTCTGCTACTTCCTCCTCGCGCCACCGCAGCAGGGATTTCTCTTGAGTGGAGCTGCCGGGGTAACGGCGGCACACGTCAACATGAAGGATATCCGGCGTCTCCCACTCCACAATCTGCGGAAGTTGAATGTTCAAAGGTGCGCTGGCGCACTTCGTGCCTTACCAGGCGTGTCCTTCATTGCTTCGCACCGACAATAGCCTGGAAAATGGGGACGCTCACCTATGCTGAGTCTGCCAATCGACTGCCTAAACCGCAAGGTTGGTGAGCATCCCCAATTTCCCAGGCCCGGCAAGACAATCGCCCGCATCCGTCATCTGGTGTATATTGGGCAGGAAATCAGAAGCAGGGCACGCCATGACTTTATCTGGAATCGGTGCGATCGCCGCTGAAATGGTGCAGGCAGGTGATGGTCCGAAGGCGTGACTCCTCCAAGACCCTTGTGGGCATCGGGCACTTTGCTTGGGCTTCCTTCCCGGGAAGCGGGCGCGATCGCGAAACCATGCGTCGGTCGCGTTTGGCCGGCGCGACCCGCAGGTTATTTGCGGTGAGGACAATTCAGGCAAGTCGCCGGATTTTGACGTAACCATTCGGCTGGGGCGACGTCGGACCGCCGGCGGCCATGGCATGGATGACATTCTCCTCCTGGGAGGGTATGGATCATGAAAAAACCAATCATTGCGCCTATGTTTGTGATCGGTTTGGTTTTGCTGGCCTCGAGTTCAGCTCAACAAAAGCCGGGAAACACGGCGATCATCAATGCCGATCAGGGCAAGCTGACCATCAGCAAGCAGATCTATGGGCACTTCGCCGAACATCTCGGCAACTGCATCTACGGCGGCATCTGGGTCGGAGAAAACTCGCCGATTCCCAATGTCCGCGGCATCCGCATGGACGTGGTCGCGGCCCTGCGCCAGATCCAGATTCCAAACCTGCGCTGGCCCGGCGGCTGTTTCGCCGACACCTATCATTGGATGGACGGCATCGGGCCGCGTGACAAGCGCCCCAGCATCGTCAACACCAACTGGGGCGGGGTCACCGAAGACAATTCCTTCGGCACGCACGAATTCATGGATCTCTGCGAACAACTCGGCACCGAGCCCTATATTACCGGGAATGTCGGCAGCGGCACCGTCCGTGAGATGGAGCAGTGGGTCCAGTACCTGACCTTTGACGGCAAGAGCCCCATGTCCGACCTGCGCCGCGCAAATGGACGGGATAAGCCCTGGCATGTCGAATTCTGGGGTCTCGGCAACGAGACCTGGGGTTGCGGCGGCAGTATGCGGCCGGAGTATTACGCCGATGTCCTGCGCCAGTTTCAGAGCTACCTGTACAACTTCGGCGACAATCGCCTCTTCAAAATTGGCTGCGGTGCAAGCGATGATAACTATGGTTGGACCGATGTCCTGATGCGGGAAACGGCGCCCAAAATCCAGGGCCTGAGCCTGCACTATTACACGGTCGATTGGGCCAACAAGGGCTCCGCCACCAATTTCGGTGAGAGAGAGTGGTTCAAGGTTCTGAAGAAGACACTCTTCATGAACGATATCATTGAACGCCATTCGGCCGTGATGGACAAATACGATCCCCGCAAACGCGTCGGCCTGATCGTGGACGAATGGGGAACCTGGTACGACGTCGAACCGGGCACGAATCCAGGTTTTCTCTACCAGCAGAACACATTGCGCGATGCGCTGGTAGCCGGCATCAACCTGAACATCTTCAACAATCACTGCCAGCGGGTGCGCATGGCCAACATCGCGCAGACGATCAATGTGCTCCAGGCCGTGATCCTGACCAGGGACGACAAGATGGTGCTGACACCAACCTATCATGTCTTCGACATGTACAAGGTCCACCAGGGCGCCACGCTGCTGCCGCTCGAAGTAAAATCCGCGGACTATGTTTTCGAGAACGACAGGATTCCGGCGATCAGCATGTCGGCATCGAAGGACAGCGCCGGGCGGATTCACATCACGTTCTGCAATCTCGATCCGCGGAATGCAAACACCATTTCCGTGAGCCTGCGCGGCGCAATACCAACAAAAGTGTCGGGCCACATTTTGACGTCGGACAGCATGAACGCGCACAACACCTTCGATAAGCCGGATGTCGTGAAGATCACTGATTTCTCGGGAGCGAGGTTGACGGAGGAAGGTCTGGAGGTTCAGTTGCCTTCCAAGTCGGTGGTTGTACTGGAACTTATATGAAGAGGCGCCGAAGTCCGGCTGTTCTTCCGGAATCGAACGAAAGGGACCTTCTGATTTTCCCATCTCCAGACGGATCCGGTCCCCAGCCCAAGCGGACATCTTTAGGGTCTTCGCGTCTTCGAGCCTTGGAGGTTCCAGGGATGTAACCACGAAGACCCCAAGACCGAAGATTAATGGAGCGGGATACGCCTCACCTGAATAACGGATATTGATGATTCGGTACCATTTGGATTGCCTCGCGCGCGGCATCGGGGGATAATCGCCGATTCAATTCTTATGGAGGAATGGCTGTGGAATGTAAGAAGGATCGCAACCGCCAGGTGGATTTCGTTACGGCGAATCCGGGTATATCTGCGTGGTCGCATTGGGTGGGCATCGAAGCCCAGATCCCCCCGCTGCGGGCAAGCTCGGCCAGCATCCGCTTTGACCCGGGCCATCGCCGTTTTTCCGGCACGACCGAAAACGTCGCCCGGCTGTCCTTGAAACTCGGCCATGTGCCACCCGGGAAACCGATTCTAGTCGAACTGGACGGGCAGAAGATGGATGGCATCGCCTGGCCTGCCGGAGCGCCACAGATTTGGCTTGCGCGAGACGGCGAGAAGTGGGCGTTAGCGGCACAGCCAACGCCGCTATTGAAAGGACCGCAGCGCAACGGCCCCTTTAAAGAGGCATTCCGCCATAGGATTCTCCTGGTCTACGGCATCCACGGATCGCCGGAAGAGAACGTCTGGGCCTTTGCCAAGGCACGCTATGACGCGGAGCAATTCTGGTATCGCGGAAACGGCTCCTTGGACCTAATCCCCGATGACCGGTTCCACGCTTCGACAGAGCCGGACCGCGACGTGATCCTCTACGGCAACTCCCAGACCAACAGCGCCGGGAGCCATTTGCTGGCGAGCAGCCCGCTGCAAGTTGAACGGGGATCGATCCGCATCGGCAAGCGTGAGCAAATTGGGGAAGATTTGGCCTGCCTGTTCCTGAGGCCCCGGCCAGGCAGTGATCGCGCGACGGTCGGCGTAGTGGCGGGATCGGGAGTTGCGGGGATGCGGCTTACCGATCGATTGACCTACTTTACCTCCGGCGTTGCCTACCCCGACTGCATCATCCCCGGGCCTGAAGTTTTGTCGGCGGGCAGCGCCGGCGTCAGGGCCGCGGGCTTCTTCGGAATCGATTGAAGTGTGGAATCAGGCGAGTTCGCCTGACGGTAGCCTCGCGAGGAGTTGATCGAGAACCGGCGCCTCGCACAGGATCGGAAACCACTCAAGAGAACTGCACCATGGGAGCGATATGACCGTCAGGATTATAGAAGCAGTCTATGTCCGAGATTATGTGCTTCACCTGCGGTTTTCGGACGGCACAGAAGGGGATGTGGACCTCGGACTAGCGTAACCGATCGAACCGCCGTGTACCGACCCGTATGCACGGTGGGGTGGCAGGAGTCAGCGGGCGACCGCTGCCCCTATGCCGAGCAAGACCCCCATATCGGAAGCTGGAAGGAATGCATTGTTGTCGGAGATCTGGAGATCTAAGCTCAAAAACGGCAGCTTGTTTTTCTTATCCATCCGGAGGATAAAATGCAACTCGCAGGATCAAGGGATGGCGGCTGGGTGTATACTGAACACGACCTGGGAGTCCAAAATGGAAATTCCGGCTAAGCGGGAGGTGTCCGATGCGAAAGCTTTACACAATCTGTTTGACGTTCGCGCTGCTCTGTACTGTCGCGTATGCAGCCAAGAAATACCCAATGACCGCAGCGTCTATCGTTCCCGGTGCTCGGGGCGAGGTTGAGATCAGCAAGGACAAGAACGGCAACACGAGACTGAAGATGACAGTTCAGCATCTCGCCAATCTTGCAAATCTGACGCCACGCGCAACCGCGTATGTT
Source organism: Acidobacteriota bacterium (assembly GCA_049511215.1). Taxonomy (GTDB): domain Bacteria; phylum Acidobacteriota; class UBA6911; order UBA6911; family UBA6911; genus JAFNAG01. Next base: position 8,275 of record JBEKYG010000075.1, read on the forward strand.
GTTTGGTTTCAGGAACGGGGCGGAAACTCCGAGAATCAGGGCCAACTGAAAATGGATAAGAACCTAATGGCGACCTTCGAAACCGTCACTCCGTTGGAGAGTTTCGATGTGTTTGTTACCGCCGAGCAGGATCTTAGAGCAAAAGGTCCAAGCGGGCCGGAAGTCCTGAGGGCGACTATTCAACCGTAAGAGATGCAATCGCTGACAGAAAACTGAGGCGCCCGCACGTAGGTGCAAGTTTTACCGTCCATAAGGTAAGAATTGCTGTCAATGGGCGTGCCCTCGCGTTTCGAACCCCATGGGGTCCTCAATCCGCGGCTTTCCATGGCCCGGGATGCATTTCTCGCTGAAAAATCTAAGCTGGACCTGCCCGGGTCTGTGCGCCTGTCCCCTGATCCATTTTTTGAGAGGCCGCGCCTGCGTGTCGAATTCGACATGAATTCCGCGCGGGCGTTTCGTAAGACTGTGGCCGCGCTCGACTGTGCCCGCGGCGCCGCCTCGCTGGACCGCCTGTTTCAAATCTGAGTGAGCATCATGGTTCCTTACTGTCCGGAGCGCATCCTGGTTGAGGAAGAAGCGTGGAGCGATTGCGCTACGCGGGAGATGCCGCAAAGGCTGCCGGGGATTGCCACGCGCACGATTCCGAATGTCGAGTCCATGCTGCCGCAATTGCGCACGGCGGCGGATTTCCGCACCGTGGCCAAGCGCACATTGATCTTGAATCACAATCGCGGCAGTTTCATGAAGGCATGTCCGAGGTCGGGCACCGAGATCTGCTGCAACTATTTTGTGAGCGCATAGAGTCTTTATCCATGACTTCTTCGCTTTTCCGCAAGAAGTTTCAAGGCGATATCCTCTTCTATCTCATTGGTTGCGGCCGAAGGCCGCGGTAGGAAAAACAAGCTGCAATTCCTGGGATCGGAGCCGGGCTGGGAGGCTGCCCTGCTTCTGATATGGGGGTGTCATGTCAACTTCGGCCCGGCTGCCGCGACTCACCGCAACCCAGGGTCGAATGTCAAGAGCCATGGCGATCCCGATTCCGAAAAGCCTTCCGGGCTTTGGCGTTGACTTGCTTCGGGGAGTATTCCGGATGAATTCCTCGTCGCCCGATGCTATCCTAGTTGCTCTTGAAAATGGGGACGGACATCTACTATGGCTGACGAAAAGCTTCCAACACGTTCACAGGATTTCGCCGAGTGGTACAACCAGCTGGTTTTGCGCGCCGAGCTTGCCGATTACGCACCCGTGCGCGGCTGTATGGTGGTTCGTCCCTATGGCTGGGCCCTCTGGGAAAACATACAACAGGCGCTCGACCGCCGCTTCAAAGCGACCGGACACCAAAACGTGGCCTTCCCGCTCCTGATTCCGCGGAGTTTCATTGACAAGGAAAAGCACCACGTCGAGGGGTTTTCACCCGAACTGGCCGTCGTGACCATAGGAGGCGGCGAGGAACTGGCCGAGCCGCTGGTCATCCGTCCCACTTCAGAAACGATCATCGGCCACATGTGGTCCAAATGGATCCAGTCCTATCGGGATCTTCCGGTACTGATGAACCAGTGGAACAGCGTCGTCCGCTGGGAGATGCGCACGAAGCTGTTTCTCAGAACACTCGAATTCTACTGGCAGGAGGGCCACACGGCGCACGCGACGCGGGAGGAGGCTGAAATCGAGACACGCCGGATGCTCGATATCTACGCTGAGTTTGCCGAAGATGATGCCGCTATCCCCGTCATTCCCGGACGCAAATCAAATTCGGAAAAATTCGCGGGCGCTGAGATCACCTACGCCATCGAGGCGATGATGGGCGACGGGAAGGCGCTTCAATCCGGCACGTCCCATTTCCTGGGGCAAAATTTTGCTCAGGCCTTTGATGTCCGCTTCCTCGATCAGAGCGGCCAGCTGGTGTATTGCTGGACGACCTCCTGGGGCCTTTCCACTCGCGTTATTGGTGCCATCATTATGGTTCACGGCGATGATCAGGGCCTCATCCTTCCTCCAAAGCTGGCTCCCTATCAGGCTGTCATCGTTCCCATTTACAGGACCGACGCGGAGAAAGCCACTGTCCTGGACTCCGCGCGTAAGCTGAAGGAAGAGCTCACGCATGCGAACGTCCGGGTCATTCTCGATGATCGGGAGGGCGCCAGTCCGGGCTGGAAGTTCAATGATTGGGAGATGCGCGGCGTTCCCGTGCGCGTTGAACTCGGCCCGAGGGATGTGGCGAAACAGGCAGCCGTCCTCGCCCGCCGCGACCGCCCGGGCAAGGAGGGGAAGATCAGCACATCGCGCGCCGAAATTCCCGCCGCTGTTGAGCGATTGCTAGCCGATATCCAGCAGTCGATGCGCGCGCGCGCGCTTGCCTTTCGCGAGGCCAATACGCGTGACACCAGGACCTACGATGAACTCAAGGCTGCGGTCGAGACCGGCTTTGCGTTCTCCTTCTGGTGCGGAAGCAGCGACTGTGAAGCCAGGATCAAGGAGGAAACTCGGGCGACTATCCGCTGCATTCCATTCGACCAGCCGAGCGAAGGCGGCTCCTGCGTCTATTGCGGCAAGCCTGCCGCCGAGCGTTGCCTCTTTGCCCGCGCCTACTAGGAGACTGTCCCGAATGGCACTTAGTAAGCTTCAGCGAACGAATTCAGACAGGAAAATGACCCTGAAAGGGTCAAACAGCGATAGCCCAGGGCTTGCGCCCTGGGGGAAAATGGTGCAGCCGAGAGAAGCCCTGTAAGGGCGACACAGGCTGTTTCGCCCTTACAGGGCTCGTTCCAGATCTTCCGATATACCCAGGGCTTGCGCCCTGGGCTGTCGCTGTTGAACCCCTCCGGGGTTCCTTAACTAATTCTAATTCGCTTCCAAGATGAGACTAATTATGGTACTGTTTCTTTATGGCAAGACCACGAAGAACTGACCATCAATTAGTCGCGGCCGCACGGCAAGCTGTGCGGCAGACCGAGGA
>JBEKYG010000076.1:0-11225 GCA_049511215.1 Acidobacteriota bacterium
ATAAACCCTTCGCGGATCTTATGCAGAACGACGGATATCTGATTATTCCAAACAAGAAAACCTTCGCGGCCGATGTCCTGACCGGTTATGACATTCTGGTAATTGCCAATGCTCTGGGGCTCCGCGGGACAATCCAACAGCTCCTGAACATCGCTCACCTTGAAGGGAAAATCGACCTCACACGCAGCGCCTTTTCGCAGTCTGAGTGTGACGCAGTACAAGAGTGGGTGAAAAGGGGAGGGTCGCTGCTCCTCATCTCCGACCATGCGCCGGCCGGAGCCGCAGCCGGACAATTGTCTTCCCGTTTTGGCGTCGGGATGACCAACTGGTATGCGGAAGATCAAGAGCCGAACCACGATCCGGTGACAAAAAGCTGGGCCTTTTTGATGTTCTCCAGACAGAACGGATTACTGTTGGACCATCCGATCACCCGTGGGCGGCGTGAGCCTGAGCAGATCAACCGGGTCATTACCTTCACCGGCCAATCCTTGAAACCTCCTCCGGGCAGTATCAGTTTTTTGAAGCTCTCGCCGACGGCAAGAGAATATCCAACCAGGCGCTCCCCTGACAATGCGTTTCGCCCGGCGGGCAATCTGGCGCAGGGGGTAGCCTTGGAGTACTTCAAGGGACGCGTCGTGGTGCTTGGCGAGGCCGCGGTACTGACGTCACAAATTGCGCGCACTCCGGTCCGGACATTCCATTTCGGGATGGGTTGGCCTGATTGCGATGATCGGCAACTGGCCTTAAATATCATGCATTGGCTGTCGAGACTGTTGAACTGATGTGCCTCTCTTAGGGCTCGCGCAAATTTCGGCGACAGATTCCGGGGACAGTCACCAAAACCCCCAAACTATTTCAAATCGTACCATGCCAATGATGGTTCGGAGGTTTGTGGCGTTCAGTGACTGTCCCCGAAATTAGCTTACGGTTTGGATACGCCGTCAATGAATGCTGCAACATTCGCCTTCAGCTTTGCCAGCTCTGACTCGAGCACGTACATCATGTGTCCGGCCTCGTAGTACTTCAGCGTGATATTTGCCCGCAGGTTTGCCGGCAGCCCGTCCAGGTGGTCCATCGTGTATTCCGTTCCCAGGAACGGCGTTGCCAGATCGAAGTAGCCGTTCTCCACTTCCACTCTCAGATGCGGATTGGAGATGAGCGCCTGCACCAGGTCCGGCTCAACGTTTGGGGCGCCGGGAAATCCAAACCCGCCGCCTTGCTTGAAGTCCCACTGCGCGCCGTTAAACTCCGCCTGAGGATAATATACCTTATCCTGCCCGAACTTCAGTTCGTTGCGCACGTAGCTGTTAAACGCCGACACGAACGCTCCGCTGATGGCATCCGATTGTGGGTCCGATTGCGCATACTCGCTCAGGAGGTCGGGCGTCGGCCCCGAGAACCGGGCATCCAGGCGGCCGGTCGTGAGCCCACGCATCCGCTGTAGCTCCATGGCGAATTGCGGCTCGTTCACGCGCAGGTTCGCCCGGATCAGGTATTCCTCACTCAAGCCGGTGTAGCGCGCGAGCTTCTTTGCCATTTCCGCCTTTGCCGCATCGGAAAGGGCAGCGCCCTTCATGAGAGCCGCCGCGTATTCACCGGTAGCGAACTTGCGCGCGTCGGCCAAAAACGCCGTCAAATCCGCGGGCCGGTCTTTCAGCACCTTGTGATACCACGCCACCGCGGCGTATGTTGGCGCATGCAGGATGTAAGCCAGGTCCTGGCCCGGCGGAAACGAAATTGTGCTCAGGTCGAGAACATTTGAAACCAACACGATCCCGTTGAACTGCATGTTGTCGTGCTGCAGCAGGTAATTGCACAGCGCCACCGAGCGGAACGTCCCGTAGCTTTCACCGATCAGGAATTTCGGCGAATTCCACCTGTCGTTGCGGCTCACATACGTGTGTATGAACTGCGCCAGCGAATGCACGTCCTGGGTAATGCCCCAGAAGTCCTTGTTCTGGGCTTTTCCCACCGCGTGGCTGAAGCCTGTTCCCACGGGATCAATGAATACGAGGTCGGCCTTGTCAAGCAGCGAAAACGGGTTGTCGTTCAGTTGAAACGGCGGCCCGGCGGTGTAGTCCGCATTTGCCGTGCTGACCCGCTTCGGGCTGAACGACCCCATGTGCAGCCACACCGAAGATGACCCCGGCCCGCCGTTGTACAGAAACGCCAGTGGACGAGCGGAGAGGTCCTTCACGTCGCTCTTGGTGTACGCGGTGGAATATACGAGGGCGATCGGCTCCTCCTTATCGTTCTTAAGCAGGACCGTCGCCGCCGTCGCTTTGTACGCGATGGTTTGGCCGCCAATTCGTACCTGGTGGTCCGTGACCGAGGATTCTTCTTTTGGCGCCGGCGCCGGGGGTGTCTCCGCCGCCGGTTTTGCTTCGCCCGGCTTGGCCTCCTGTCCTTGCGCAAGAGCACAGTGCGTTGCAGCCAGCATTACGAAGAGGAACGCAGCTACCAATCTCCTCCGACGCTTATTCATGAACCACCTCGATTTCCTGATAGGTGAGCTTTCAGTGGATACCCATCACTGCAAGATTCTAATCCCGCATTTCCCGTCGCGCAGAACTTCAACTGCCCGTCCGGCGCCACTCTATGGCCTTGAAACTCTCCAGCCTCTATAGCACTCAACCTCCTAAGTATACTTGACGAAATCCGCGCCTGGAAGGTTCCCGCCACGAGCGGCGCCGGGGTCGGTGACGTGCGCGGCCGGAAGTGTTCGAAATTCACACCTGCACTTCGGATGCGGTATAAAATAGGCAGGCATGGAAGGTGCGCGATCTCCAGAACGGCCGGGAGAAGACGAAATTAACGCGTTCATGGGCACACTGGGCACGGCAGGTCTGTGTTCCAACTGCAGCGTTGAGGATATCGCTTCGAGTAAAAGGAGCCAACAATGAATCAGGCGCAGAACAATGCTCCGGAGGTGCTTGAGCTGGAGATTCAGACGCCGGCCGGCAGGCTTCGGGGTAGACTTGCGGTGCCGCCCAGGCCGATACGGCTCGCGGAGCTTACCTGGAACGTCATGACCATCAGCGACAGGCTGTCCGGTCTGGCCGTCGGGCGCGAGGAGCGCGAGGGCAGGAAAATATCGTGCCGCAAGGGGTGCGGCGCCTGCTGCCGGCAGGTTGTGCCGCTTTCACCCCCCGAGGCTTGGATGATCGCCGACCTCGTCGCCGGCATGAACGAGGACGCGAGGAGCGCGGTAAGCGCGGCCTTCGCGTCAGTGGCGGAGGAACTCGATCGCGCCGGCCTGAAAGCACCCCTCTGCGGCCATATCGAGCGCCTGGATGACCTCAAGGCCCTCTCGCTTGCCTACTTCCAGCTCGGCCTCGCCTGCCCTTTTTTGAGCAGCGAAGAAGCCTGCACAATCCACCCTTATCGGCCCTCGATCTGCCGCGAGTACATGGTCACATCGCCGGCCGAGAACTGCGCCGAGCTCGGACGCAAACCGATCGTACGCATTCAGGTCGCCGTGCGCCTCTCGGAGGCGCTCGCCGCCCTCACGGCGAAACTGCTCGGCAGCGAGCCCGAGGTCATCCCACTGGCGCTTGCGCTCGAGTGGGCAGCGGCACACCGTGAAGAGGGCCTGCGCACCTGGCAGGCGCGTACCCTTGTCGAGGCGCTGGTCGCCGAGATCGCGGCTCTGCCCGGCGCGACCGCAGAACCGGGATGGTGACAGGACTGTCACCAATTGACATTCACCGGAGACGAAGAATGCGAAACGGGTCATTTTCTCGAAGAAAGCTCAGTATCAAAGTGGCCGCGCCAGCGATGATCGCAATTGCGCTCACATTGATTTTTCTGAAAACTCTTGCTCTGAACAGGCACGGGGCGGCAGCAACAAGAGAGGTTCAACCGACTGACACGCCGGTGGACTTCTCGCGCGCCGTTTATGCGGATGATCCGGCCGACCCCTGGAACCGAATTTTTCATTCTCTCTTTACGCGCACGGTGAAGATCCGCATGTCGGATAACTTCTCTGAGGCGGCGCCGTTCATGCGCCTTCAAGTCATCGCGCACCAGAATCTGCAGGTCAGCACGCGCACCTTCGCACGCTTGGAGAATGGCGATCGTGCCATCGAACCGCTGTATCCTTCGTTTCTCAATGATGCGGGCGTCGCCGAAGCTTTGACCGAGCCCGGGTTTTCTGAATTCAAGCAGGCCTTAACCGAGGCGCTCGACGAAAAGATTTTTCGGCTGCCGCTGGCTCGAGCGTTGATGCAAAGCGACGCATGGGCCGCCTACGACATGCTGTTCGCGAGAAAAACCTTATCCGGCGCAAACGCCAGACTGCTGAGTGAACGGCGGGATCAACTGCTGTTGCTGCTCGCTCGCTTCATCCGCAAACTAGCGCTGAGGCCAGAAGAAATCCAGTCGCTGCGGGACAACTATTCGGATGCGGCCGCCAGCCTTAATTTGCCAGGTTTTTGGGGCCGAACAGTCAGTGGCTCGAAGTCCGGAGGTTTCCCGGGCGCACGCACGATCACGCAGTCGACTATAGGCGCGCCGCGCGAGTCTTTTTCAATCCTCGGGTGATGCCAAGCGACAAGACGGACTTTCTTAAAAACCTGCCCGGGTCTCCTGCCGTGCGCACTAGCAAGTCCATAGATGCGTGTCCGTCCTGCAGGTATGGAAGATACAACTGTGGCCGGTTCTGTTTCTCGGTGCCGTATCCGCGAACATCGGGCACTATGCCAACGATCGTCAAGCGATCGTGCTCGCGTACCGATTCTTCCCAGACCTGACACCCCGCACTCACTCGCAACGCAGCGCCTTGATCGGGTCAACCCGGGTTGCCCGCCGTGCCGGAAGATAGGCGGCAGTCAGGGCGACAACGGTGAGTGAGACGGCAATTGCGATAAACGTCTCAGCGTCGTTGGCGCTCACTCCGTAGAGCAGGCTCGCCATGGCGCGGGTCATGACAAGAGCTACGGCCATTCCTATGGCCACACCCAGCAAGATCAAGATCGAGCCCTTCTGCATCACCAAGCGAAGGACATCCTTGCGCTGGGCGCCGAGCGCAATTCTCACTCCGATCTCGTGAGTGCGCTGGTTGACTGCATATGCCATCACGCCATAGACGCCGATTGCGGCCAGGACCAGCGCCGCGCCGGCGAAGAACACGAGCATGATCAGCATAAAGCGCCTCTGAGCCATGGATTTCGACAGTCTTTGCTCCATGGTCATGACATCGTAGAGAGGCAGGTTTTTGTCGATAGCCCTGACCTCCTTCCGCAATGCTCCCACGAGCGCGAGCGGGTCTGAGGAAGTCCTGATCGCCACCGCGGACAGGAAAGAAAGACCAGGCTGGTAGATTTCCATGTACGGCTCTTGCTCCGGACCCCAGTTTCTAATATCGCTCACGACCCCGATGATCTCGCGTGGCGCGGTTTCCGATGCCACGGTCAGTCGCCGGCCGATGGGATCTTCATCAGGCCACAGACGCCGAGCCATGGTCTGGTTAATAATCAGAATGGGTGCAGCACCCTCGACATCCTTTTGAGTAAACTGACGCCCGCGGAGCAGCGGAATCCCCATGGCGCGGAAGTAGTCGGCACTGACGGTGAACTCGCCGGCGAGACGGTCGCTGAACTTCATTTCGGCCGGCTTCCCTTCAGCTTCAAAGAGAACCAGAAAATAAGCTGAGGTCTTGCCGAGCGGAAGGTTGCTGGTTGCGGCGGCGCACTCCACGCCGGGCAGTTTCTCCATCCGCTCGAGGAGCCGCTGATAGAAAGCGGCGCGCTGGGAAGGCTGTGGGTATATCGACCGCGGTAAGTCGATGGCCATGCTCAGCACATTTTGTGGGTTGAAACCGGTCCCGGCCTGAACCAGTCGCAAGAGACTCTTGATCAGAAGGCCCGCCCCAACCATCAGAATAAGCGCGAGCGCAATTTCAGCGACGACGAGATGGTGTCGAAGACTGCCGGATCTCGATCCCACTCCTAATGAAATGCCCCCTCTAAAAGCTGCGTTGAGGTTGATTCGAGCCGCATGCAAAGCGGGCGCTAATCCGACCAGGATCCCTGTGAGCATCGAGACTCCCAGTGCGAACCCCAGCACCCATATATCCAAATGAATCTCGGTGAGCCTCGGTATTTCCGTTGGCGCCGCCAAGATGAGAAACCTAAGTCCGTAGCAGGCGACCAGGATCCCCAAAGCGCACCCGGCTGCCGCCAGCAGCAGGCTTTCGATCAACAACTGCCGAACCAGGCGGAATCGGCCTGCACCAAGAGCTGCCCGAATTGCGATTTCTTTCTGTTTTCCCCCCGCGCGCGCCAGCAGCAGGTTGGTGACATTGACGCATCCAATGAGCAACACGAAGCCGACAGCTCCGAACAATACCAGGAGACCTTTTCGAACCGTCTTCACCAGCTGATCCTGGAATGGTACCACTGGCGATGTGGGTGTGATGTATGTGCGTCCCGGGTGCTCCAGCTTTAATGCTTCCACTTTTGCTTCCAAAAATGCGGCCAATTCAGCGCGCGCTTGTTTTAACGACGCGTCCGGGCGGAGGCGGCCTATGACCTGGTATATCGTGGCTCCTCTCAGGACACGCTCCGCGGATCCTGCCACAGGGAGCCAGACATCCGCGCCTTCCGGAAATGCGAATCCTTCCGGCGCCACGCCGATCACTGTGAAGCTTTTCCCATTCAGTGAGACGGCCTGCCCAATGAGGTTCGGATCGGAGCCAAAACGGCGTTGCCAGAGACCGTGACTCACGACCACGACATCATTCCTGCCCGATCGACCTTCCTCGGCAAGGAACATTCTGCCGAGCCCAGGTTGAACGCCGAGTGTGGTGAAAAAATTTATCGAGACCTCCGTCACATCGACCCGCTCGGGCACTCCGGCACAGATGAGGTTAACCCCGCCAACCATCGTGTTATAGAGGGCCAGCTGCTCAAGCGTGTGGATCTGATCTTTCCAGTCCAGGAGATTCTCAGGAGTGAGCCCACTGCCGTTTAAATACACCGGAGCCCCTGGAAGGGCTACCAGCCGTTCCGGGTTCCGGTAAGGAAGGGGTCGAAGGAGAACTCCGTACACGACGCTGAAGATCGCACTGTTTGCGCCGATTCCGAGGGCCAGGGTTAGGACTGCTGCGGCCGTGAATCCCGGGCTGCGGCGCAGCATTCGAATGCCGTAGCCAAGGTCTCGCCCGAGCTCATCGAGCCATCGTATCCCGCGTGTCTCGCGGCACTCTTCTTTGGTTTGTTCGATACCGCCGAAGGTGCGCAGCGCCAAATGGCGTGCGGCCTTCGAACTCATGCCGCGCTTGATGTTTTCCTCGATCTGCATCTCGAGGTGGAAGCGCAGCTCGTCGTCGAGATCGCGCTCCACCCGGTTCTTTCGAAACAACGCGCGCAGCCGAAGCCAGAAAGATCTCCACCACATTGGCATATCCTCCCCGGGTTGGTTCAATCACATTTTCGGTCAAGTCCCAGATCCCGTCGAGCCGGCGGGACCTGCCACACTCATGCCGTTTGCAGAATGCAGGCGACGACGGCGGAGAGCCGGTTCCAATTCTCGGTTTCCGATTCGAGCTGTTTGCGCCCGAGTTTCGTCAGCCGGTAATACTTCGCACGGCGGTTGTTTTCCGAGGCGCCCCATTCGGCTGCGACCCACCCCTGCTGCTCAAGACGATACAAGCACGGATAGAGGGAGCCTTGTTGAACCTGAAGCACATCCTCGGAAAGCTGCTGGATGCGCTGGGAGATGCTCCAGCCGTGCATGGGCCCCGGCAAGAGGGTCTTTAGAATCAGGAGGTCCAGCGTGCCTTGAAGCAAGTCCACATTGGCTTTGCTCATGTATTCTCCTTGACATTCTACAGGTGACTCCAGGGTACTTGAAGGCCTTGTAGATTGTCAAAGGGAAAATGACGAGGCAGCGGAAATCGGATGTCCGGAGTTGGATTCATTGACTGGCAACACGGCAATGCTATTAGCTCGGCTGCGCTGGAAGGAGATGCGGATCATGATGCGGAAAAAGGTGCTGACCAACATTCTTCTGAGCATGAAGACGGGACATGATTCACAATCACCTGTCCTGCAGCGGCATTTTTGGACCTTCTACGGGGCAACGGGCTGGCAACGGGGATTGACGGTTATGTGCCTGATCAAGCGCGTGAGAGCGAGAAGTGGCAAAAATCGAGCGTAAGCCCGATCTAGAAAGGCTGCATCGAGAGCATCTCTTGGGATTACGGAAAATTACGCAGGTCCGGCATCGATCCCCATTCACTGCCCGAACCGTTCCACGCTGATCCCATGGATCGTCTTCTGGTTGCCACAGCACGATTGCACGGATGGCACCTGATCACCGCCGACGAGAAGATCCTCGCCTATCCGCATGTGCGCGCACTTTGGTAAACTCGAGACGTTGAGGGACAATCACCACTGTCCACCAGCCACTTGCATTTGGGTCTTATGGATCGTATGGGGACAGTGGTGACTGTCGAGCGCCGCCCGTCAGGCGGCCGGTCGTTGGCGGACGCCCGGCACCTCATCCGGGTCCTTCTTGACAGCACTGGTCGCAGTTTCCTTTTCCGGAAGCAGGGTTACCTTCACGTAGTTGTCCATGTTGAGATACGTGAGGGCCGCATCCAGGATCATCTTCGCATTGAGGGTCTTGTAGTATTCACCCAGACCAAAAAACTCCCCGAGATCAGTGGGAACTTGATAACGGAGATAGATCTGGGTAAGCAGATAGCCGTTCTGTTTGCTGTTGGTTTCGAACTCCCGAAGCAACGCTTCCCGGACGTCGCTAACCTGTTTCTCGGTTGGGCCGTTCTTCTTCAGATTCTCGATCTCCTGGAACATGGCCTTGATCAGTTCATCCGTGCGCTGCGGGTTGCAGCCGAATCGGATCGAGAAGGTGTACTCCTGGCGCGGGATTATGGTGTAACTCGGAGACGCACTGACGCCGTAGGTTCCACCCAAGTCTTGCCGCATCACCTCAAGCAGCTTTGTTTCCAGGACCATGCCCAGGGCGCGGATCCAGACGCGATGGTCGCGATCGTATTGAAACGGTCCGGTAAACACGATCGCCGACTGGCTCTGCGGTTCGATTCCCTTCTTGACCACCTTCTCAACAACACCTTTCGGCGGTCGGATCCCTACATCCTTCCAAGTTTCATTCCTGTGTAGTGCAGGGAGCGATGCGAGATACTGCTCGACAAACGGCTTCATCACCTGCAGGTCGAAACTCCCGACGAACACGAAGGTGAAGTCGCTGGCATCTGCGAAGCGATCTTTATAGAACGCGAGCGATTTATCGAGGTTCATCTGGTCGATCATATCCGCGGTCATCATGCGTGCCCGCGGGTGGTTCTGCGACAGGGTTGATTGAAGGGTCTCGCTGAAGGCATAACCGGGGCTCGCCTGCTGGTTTGCCAGAATCGCCTTTCCCTGGGCCTGATAAGCGGCGAACGCGTCTCGATCCGTCCGTGGCGCCGTGAAGCGCAGGTAGATGAGCTGGAACATCGTCTCCAGGTCTTTCGGAGAGCAGCTGCCGCTTAGCCCTTCTTCCAATTCGCCTATCAGAGCGCCGGCCGTCGCGATCTTTCCGGTGAGTATTTTTCGGAGATCGATCGCATTGAACTTTCCCAGCCCCGAGACGGACATCGCTGCGGTGGCGGTGCTCGCCGCAATGAAATCCTCGTCGCTTGCAAGCGAGGTTCCCCCGGGACTGGTGGCGCGGAACACGATTTCGTCCTGTTTGTAGTCTGTCGGTTTGAGCACGACCTTGATGCCGTTGGAGAGATCCCACTCTGTGATGCCGAACGCTGCCTTGTCGGTAGTCTTCGCGATTTTCCCAGGCTCTGGCACCTTGTCGAGCAGCACCGCGCTGGCGACCGTGTCCACATAGGCAGTAATTTCCTTCGCTCCAGCGGCCTTGACCACGGCTGCAAGATTCGCCGCATCCGGCACCGCGACCCCCGCCTTTTCGGGAGCGCTGACCATCACGACCCGGCTCTGGTCGCTGGTCCACTCCTTTCCGACTTTGTTGACCTCATCGAGCGTGATCTCAGGGAGGAACCGTTGATGGAGCGCATACTCGAGTTCGGGCCCGGGTAACGTTTCCTTATCCGTAAAGTTCCTTACGAGTTCGTCGGCAAGGGCCGCCGAAAGGTGTTTGTCCTTCTCGGCAAGATTGCGTTCGTAGAATCGAATCCGTTCAATCTTCTGGCGCTCGAGCTCCGTGGGAGTAAAACCGAACCGAGCAACTCTGGCCGCCTCGATCAAAAGCGCATCCAGCGCGCGGTCGATGCCGCCTTCCTTCGGGAGCGCCGACAGCACCGCCGCTTCCTTCGTCCGGACAAAAATCGATCGGCCCGCACCAGCTGAGACGAACGGAGCGTCCGGCTTCTGGGTCATGTCGGACAGACGGCGGCTGAGCATGCCGGCGGCAAGCCAATTCACGGTCTTCTGCCGATAAACGCCCACGCTGCCCTGCTCCATGAGCGGCAGCTTGTTGTATACGGAGAGCTGCGTCATCGTGGCTTCTTTGTCCGTGGCGATGGCGTAGAGTGTGTCGGGGTGGTCGGGTACGTTATACGACGGCCGCAACCTCGGGGCTTTCGACGCCGGAATCGATGCGAAATGCTGCTTGATGAGGCCCTCAACGGCGGCCTTGTCGAAGTCGCCCACGGCAACGACCGCCATCAGGTCCGGCCGGTACCAGTCCTTATAGAACCGCTTGAGCACATCGTGTTTAAACGTTTCGATGCTCTCCTTCGTCCCGATCGGCAGGCGATCGGCATAGCGGGCGCCCTTAAACAGGATGGGAAACTGCTTATCCCTCATCCGGCCAGACGCTCCGCGTCCTAAGCGCCATTCTTCAATGACAACGCCGCGTTCCTTGTCGATTTCGGCTGGATCGAATGTGAGATTGTGCGCCCAGTCCTCGAGGATCAGAAACGCCTTGTCCATTACCTCGGGCTTGTCGGTCGGGATCGTAAGCATGTACACCGTCTCGTCGAAGCTGGTGTAAGCGTTCACTTCGGGACCCCACCGCATTCCAATCGACTCCATAAACTTGATGATCTCCTGCTTGGGAAAATGCGTCGTGCCCTTAAAGGCCGTATGCTCGAGCATATGCGCCAGGCCGATCTGGTCTTTGTCCTCGAGCACCGACCCGGCGTTCACCACGAGGCGCAATTCCGCTCTTTTTTCGGGCAACTTGTTCGCCCGGATGTAATAGCGGAGACCGTTCGGGAACTTGCC
>JBEKYG010000077.1:0-11099 GCA_049511215.1 Acidobacteriota bacterium
CCGGATTGGCCGGGAGAGAATCCGCCGCTACCACGTCAAACGGCTGGAAACCCTTGGCTTCAAGGTGCAACTGATCGAACAGACGGCAGCTTAACCGAGGCTATTTTCGAAGCAGAGTCCGCGGAGTCCGCAAAGACGGAGGGTTGTATTCTCTGCGGACTCTGCGTTGAGTGTCTGGCAGGCACGAGCCCTCAGTTGCCGCCCCTGCCTCGGCCTACGCCTCTGCCTCTACCCCCAGTGGTGTCCTCCTTATTAGTCTGCTCCTTCTCGCGGGCAAGCTCGACGAGGTCGACGTTGCTGGCGAAGTCGCCGATCAACCACTTGCAGAAGTAATCGGCACGGATCCAGTTGCAGTAGTCGCCGTCTGGACCATAGGAGTGCGGCTGTCCCGGGAAGATCATCATGTCGAAGCGCTTGTTCGCCTTGATCAAGGCGTCCGCGAGCCGCATGGTGTTGGCCGGGTGGACGTTATTGTCGTAGTCGCCCGTCGTCAGCATCAGATGCCCCTTGAGATTCTTGGCAAGCTCGGAGTTCTTTTCGATGCTGAACTCGAACGTGGTATTTCCATCCTTGTCGGTCACCTCTTTGATGCCGTGGTTTTTCTCGCTCCAGGTGTTGTTGTAAACGTTGTTTTCGTGGTTGCCCGATTCAGACCAGGCGACCTTGAAGAAGTCCGGGTAGACAAGCATTGCGGCCGCGGACATGAATCCGCCTCCCGAATGCCCCCAGATCCCGACTTTGTTGAGGTCGATGTAGGAGAACCGGTGCGCCAGTTGCTCGACGGCAGCCTTCTTGTCGGCCAGGCCGTAGTCGCGGAAGCTGATGTCATCAAGAGACACGGCGCCGTAACCGTAGTTGTGATACCACTTGGAGCGCTGCGGGTTGCCGCCGCGGTTTCCGACCTCGATCACGATGAACCCGAACTGCGCCAGGAAGGAGCTGTAACCGCGCGGCGCGAAAGTCTTAGTGACACTCTCGGTTTGAGGGCCGGGATAGACGAACAGGATGATCGGGTACTTCTTGTTGGGGTCGAAATCGAATGGCTTGTACATCACGCCATAGAGGTCGGTGATGCCGTCGTCTGCCTTAACCTTGAATGGTTCCGGAAACTTGAATCCGGCTTCCAGCAAAGGCTTGACGTCCGTCGTCTCGAGTTCCATCACCAGATTGCCGGCGTTATCATAGAGTGCCGACCGAGGAGCGGTATTGATCCGGGAGGAGTTGTCGACGAAATACTTCGTTGATTCGCACATATTTACGGCGTGAGACGCGTCGCCCGGATTGAGCAGCTTTAAACCGGTGCCATCGAGATTAACCCGATAGAGATGCGGGTAGTACGGATCCTCCCCCGGCTCGCGGCCAACTGCCGTGAAGAAGAGTGTGCCGCTCTTTTCATCGATGCCCTGGACAGCACCACCCCCGCCGCCCCCGCCCCCGCCGCCGCCCCCGCCGGCTGAGACGCAGACGAACTCGCCCGATGTGATCTGGTTCTTCAGCGTTCCATCGATGCCGTAACGATAGAGGTGGCCCCAGCCATCCCGCTCCGACCACCAGATGAATTCCTGGCCATTGTTGATGAGACGCGGCGTTTGGGTCTCGATGTAGGTGTTCAACCGCTCTTCGAGCAGAACCTTGGCCTCGCCCGTGTCGGGATTTATGACGCACACGTCAAGCTTGTGCATATCGCGACTGATGCGGGTTAGATAGATCTTGTCAATGGCGTCGGTGAACCAGGTTGATTCCGTGCGATCCGGATTCTGCTCGCGGAACGAGGCGGTAACACGCGCAGGCAGGACCGTCATGTTTTCGTCCTTCCAGGCGTCCGCTTTAACCTTCACGCGCGCCTTGGTGGCGGGATCAAAGGCCAGGATTTCTTCCTGCGGCACGTTCGCTTCGCCGGGCATGGCGTAGCGATAGGTCAGGAGTGTCGGGCGCGGATTGGCGAGTGTGTTGATCACCCAGAGATCGGCGACCTTCCTATCATCCCTGCGCGTGACGGAGAATTTCTTGGAGTCCTTGGACCATTGGAGGGATACAGGCGCCGTGCGGGCATTTCCGCGCCCTTCACCTTGACCCTGGTCTTGAGTGGTGGTGATTTCTTCCTGTTGTTGTTGTTGTAATTGATCACCGCCTCCTCTCCCGCCGCGCCCGCCGAAGCTGTAATGCTCGATCCCGTCGGTCGTGAGCTGCGTTTCGACGATCGAAGTGTCGTTCGGGGTTTTCTTGGCCTTTTCGTAATTGACGTCGTCCATCATATAAAGGTTGTGATTCCTGGCAAAGATAATGGTCTTGCCATCAGGAGAGACGTTGGCCCAAGTCGGCTTTCTTTCGGGATCCTTCCAATCTTCGAGCAGCTGGACCTTTCCTGTTGCCAGGTCGTATTCAAAATGAAGGGTCTTGGTCTTGGGCGGCGCTGCAGGCGCACCCCCTCGCGCGCCTTGACCTCTCTGCCCCTGCGTCTGGCCTCTTTGGCCTGTTTGGCCCGTCTGCCCTGTTTGGCCTGTCTGGGCTGTCTGATCGGTCTTTTGAGCCTGCTGATCCACCTTCTTGGTCATAACGATGTCGGCGTCTATCGGCACGTCGAACTGAAACTGGAAGGCGGTCTCCTTCTTTACGAACTTTTGTATCGTCGTAAAGGGGAGGTGCTGAGAGTCGTACGGCATGCGGGTGATCATGGTCAGCATCGCCGCCATCTTGGCGTTGTCGAACAGCAATGTCTTGGATTTTTTGGCCGGATCGACCAGGTAGAAGTTTCTTCCCTGGGGCGTCAGGTACGAGTACCAGAAACGATCACCGGTCTCGAGCCAGTGCGGTGTCACCGAGGTATCAAAGACAAGCTTGCCGACTTTTGCCGCCGTCCATCTTGCGGCCAAATCATAATTGGCCCTGGTGACTGCGGGATTGTCCGCCGGAGCGCCGGCATGCGGCGTGGCGGGAATTAAAGGAATCAACAGGGCCAGCGCTAAGAGAAGCACCAGTCCCTTTTGCTTGAGATATCGAGAATTTATATAGTTCGCCATGGCTAATTCCTCCTTGTAGGCGAGATGTCGGGCATGCTGCATTCGTCAAGAAATGCGTCACTCAAAATGAGATTATGCCAGTGGCGGCGAGGATAGCTTTGTCCGCCGCAGTTGGCAAGCGAAACCTGCAGGACCAAAATCTAACACTAAGACTCAAGGACTCTAAGACGCCAAGAAACCAAGGATCAAGGCTTTTGGCGCCTTGGAGTCTTGGAGTCTTGGCGGTAAAGGTCCCTACCGCTGGTTTCTTCAGGTCGTTGCTTTTTCGGATTGGCTTTGATAGCGTCGCGGCCGATATGCAGAATGCGCTTGATGCGGATGCAAACAAATGGGGCCGGCTCCGGAGTGATATCGGAGCGATCCTGTTCCTGGCGGGACTCTGCGTTGCCGCCTATCTGCCTTCATTTAACAACGGATTTATCTCCGATGATTATGTCATCCTGGGGCGCTTGGACTCGCTGCAGCATGACTTCCTGTATCTTTGCTCCATTCCTCCCGAATGCTTTCGCCTGACTAGTTATGTTTTTTTCGGGATATTGCGATACCTTTTTGGATACCACGCGGAGTGGTACTACGCTTTTAATCTGCTCCTTCATTTCGTGAACTCGGTTCTGCTCTGGAAGCTCTTGACCCGGGTCACGCGCTCATCCCAACTCGGATTTCTCGCCGCCGTGCTCTTCGCCGCGATTCAAGGGCACCAGGAAGCCATCATGTGGCTGGCTGCGATGAACGAAACGCTCTTGGGACTCTGCCTGCTTGTCTGCCTGCTTCTGTGGGAAAAGGGGCTGCCTGCCTGGGGTTCATTGCCCTATGTCGCCGGTCTGTTTTCGAAAGAATCGGCAATCGTGTTCCTGGCGCTGCTCCCCTTGCTCGAGCGGCGGTCTAGAGGTTCACTTCGTTGTCATCGAGGATACCTCCTCCTCCTCGGAATCTCCGGGGCATTCGGAATCCTGTTTTATTTGCTCACGGCCGAAAACTTCATGCTTGGGACTGGAACCTATGCCTTTGGCTTCCAGGCGGTTCCTGTCTTCCTGGTGAGCCTGCACCGGCTGATGTTCCCCTGGGTTTATTTGGCCATCATCCTTCGCCTGCTTCGGCATCGACGTTGGCACGATCTGAAGCCTGCCGGCTGGGGCTTGAGTTTCGCGGCCATCGCCTTGCTCCCCTATATTTTCCTTACCTACCAAGTCCATGTGGCGAGTCGGCAGGAGTACATGGCTTCCATGGGAATTGCATGGGCTTTGGCGATTCTGATTCAGGGCCTGGATAGTCGAGTCATGCGCACGACGTTCATCTTCACCTTTATCGTGGCCAACATCGGTTACATCTGGATCAAGGACAAGCAGTTTGAGCAGCGAGCCGCCCCCACCAATCGACTCATCGAACAACTGAAGTCGCATGCGCCCCAAGACGTCGCCATCATCGATTTTCCCGCCAACCCGTGGATCGCCAAAAATGCGGCGAGGATGGTCCCCGGCTGGCAGCCGGAAATGATCCATGTTGATCCGCCGGCATCGGAATGCAGCACTTGCCTCGGTTTGCGTTGGGACCCTCGAAATGAGAGTTACTCAGAAATTCACCGCCAGTGACAAACCCCGCGCTTCGGGCTTATCAAGAGCAGCCCCGATTGACACGGCGCGGCAAGGCCGGAGGGCTTAATCATCACTATGAGCGGAGAGCAGCCTGAACTCCCGAGTTCAGCAGATCGCACTACTTCGAGCACGCCCGCTGGCATGCGACCGTTCGAAGGAAGGATGAGTCTGTCGACGACGTCCGGCCTAACATCTTCCTGGCTCATGAGAATGAGGAGTCCGTCGCTATTCGCCCGCGACGAATCCAGCCGAGCCAAGCCACTCTGACCCAGTTCGACTTTTCAGTGAGGAGGGCCGATCTCTCTTGTCGGCCTCCTTCACGCCTTCTGACCTTTCTAGATCCCCCTCAGCCTCTGTTTAAGCGAACCCCCTCCGTCTCCCTGGCGGGCATGCAGTGCTGGGGGAGGATATCTCTTCCCCACTCCCGGACGTTCGCCGCTTGTTGACGGCTCAGCGCGCCGTATCTTTCCGGCATTTCGCCAACAAAAATATTTGTATCATTACAAATGATTTTGTATGCTGGGCTCGTGTCCAACATCCTATTTGCCTGGATTGGTTTCACTGATCTGCGTGCCTCAAGAAAAGATCCTGATGCCGGCCTCGGGCCGATCGCCCAGGCAGTCGGCGCTATGGACTTCGATAAAGTCATTCTGTTGAGTGATTTACAGAAAGACGCTGCATTGCGATACGTGGAGTGGCTCAGGGGTCAGACAAGTGTCATGGTCGAGCTTTTTGAAGTGAGCCTCTCCGGTCCGACACAGTTCGGAGAGATATACGAGGCTGCGGTTGATGTCATTTTAAGAAAGATAAAAACCCCTGGCCGTGACAATTTCACTTTCCACCTCAGTCCCGGCACTCCAGCCATGGCCGCGGTCTGGATTATCCTCGGCAAAACGCGTTTCGCCGCCACGCTGATCGAATCGTCGAAGGAGCACGGGGTCCGCGTAGCCTCCGTCCCATTTGATATCTCAGCCGATTTCATCCCGGATCTATTGCTCAAGGCGGATAAGGAACTCCTGGCAAAGTCCGGTGGCACGATGCCCGAGGCTCCCGAGTTTTCAGACATCCGCACACGCAGTCCGGTCATGAAGCGCATCCTGGGCATGGCGCGGCGCATAGCGTCCCGGTCGATTCCAGTTCTCATTGAAGGTGAGTCCGGAACGGGCAAAGAGCTTCTTGCGAGAGCCATTCATAAAGCCAGCCTGCGCCGGGACGGGCCACTCATCGCCATCAATTGTGGGGCCATCCCGGCTGAAATAGTCGAGCCGGAACTGTTCGGCCATGAACGCGGTGCTTTCACGGGCGCCGAACGGATGCGCAGGGGACATTTTGAATCGGCACATGGCGGAACCCTTTTTCTGGATGAAATTGGCGAACTGCCTCTCTCGGCGCAAGTCAAACTCCTTCGCGTTCTCCAGGATGGAGAAGTCATGCGCGTGGGCGCCAGCAGGCCGATCAAGACCGATGTGCGCATCGTTGCAGCGACTAATCGCAACCTCATTGCGCAGATCGCTGAGGGCCGGTTTCGTGAGGATCTTTTCTATCGCCTTGCCGTGGCTGTTTTGAAGCTGCCACCGCTAAGGGACCGCCAGGGCGATCTGAGCCTCCTGATCGATCACTTGCTCAAATCCATTAACGAGGAGAATAAGAAGGAACCCGGGTATAAAGACAGGGAGCTTTCTGCGTCAGCAAGAAATCTCCTGCTTCAACATCGTTGGCCGGGGAACATCCGAGAGCTCTACAACACCCTCCTCAGGGCTGCGATTTGGTCTGACAGTGCTATGATCGGCGAGCAGGACGTACGTCAATCATTATTGCCGGGCATTACCTCGGCTCCCACGGAAATCCTGGACCGGCCTCTGGGTGAAGGCATGCGGCTTCCTAGGATAATAGAAACAGTAGTCAGGCACTATCTTGAACGGGCTCTTCAGGAAGCCCATGGAAACAAATCGCGAGCGGCACAGTTAGTGGGGCTCTCCAGCTACCAGACATTTTCCAACTGGATGCATAAGTATGGCGTAAGAACTGCCAACGACGCCTCATAACTTTGGCATAGAAATTGCTACGGACATCCCTGAAAGGATCTGCAGGATGAGCCGCAACGAATCGCAGACATGCCGCGAACTGATCGAACCTGCTCTCAGGCAGGCAGGTTGGAGTTGGGATCGGCACGTCCTCATCGGCACCGGCCGTGTCTACCTTGTCGGCGAATCTATGGCATGGGAGGCGTCTGAAATGCAAAGCGGATTTGTCCAACAAACATCGGCTCTGAGTCAGGCAGTCCTCGTCAGAGCTTTTGCAGAGGAGCTTTAGGTCCGATCATGAATCGAGATTCAAAAACCGGCAGCGGCGATGATCTCCGTGAGGCGATCGATCTCATCCACAAGGAGAAGCTGTCCTTGGTGCAGCCGGACATGATGGCGGCCCTGTCAGGTTTGATAATATTGCGCTGGGCGGACCATTACGAAGCCGAGCAGGAAGCGATTGCCTCGTTCGAGGACAACGAGCACGAGCCCTCCTTCCCCAAGGCTCTGCGATGGCGCCAATGGTCCGGCCTTCGTGGAACAGAACTGCGGGAATTTCTAGAACTTCAATTGTTGCCGGCCTTGCGCGATCCGGGGGCCGGAAGATTGAACGGGCGCCTGCAGCGAGTCCAACCCGCGCTCGAACAGGCGATTCACAGAAACGTGAGCCGTCTGCTCGATCGGCTCATGGATTGGGTTTGCGGGCTCTCATTTGAGACTCCAGAGGACCGCCGGCGCGCCGGCGACTGGTTCGAACTGGTTTTGCGAGAGAGCCTTGGCGAAGCCAGATTTGCCGGCGAGTTTTACACGCCGGATGTGCTTGTCGAACTCATGGCAGAACTGGCGGACCCAAAGCCGGGAGAGCGCATCTACGATCCATGTTTTGGGACGGGAGGCTTTCTTTCGGCCTGTGCCCGCCGTTTGCGGCAGGCGGTCAGACGGCAGTCCTCCAATTTATGGAGGAGCGTCCAGTCAGAAAATATTTTCGGCATGGAGATCAACCCTGCCGTTTACACCATCGGTCTGGCGCGGGTAATTCTCGCCGGCGTCGATCATCCGGGGCTCGAGTGCGGCGATGCTCTGGAGCGGCAGGTCGGCAGAGGCCGTTCGAAAGAAGGCTTCGACTGCATCCTCGCCAACCCGCCATGGGGGCATCGGACTTCGCAACGCTTCCAGCATCTGTCCGTTCCTGCTCCGACGCTGGAGGGTTTGTTTTTGCAGCACATCATGGCGGCACTGCGCCCGGGAGGCCGCGCGATAGTTCTTTTGCCCGAAGGCATCCTGTTCCGAACGGGACCGGAACGTCTGGTGCGAAAGAACCTCCTGGAGAATTTCCATGTGGAAGGGGTCATTTCTCTCCCGCCGGCACTCTTGATGCCTTATAAGTCCATCAAATCCTCCGTCGTTGTTTTCCGGCGTGATAAACCCGCGAAGACGGTGCGCTTCATGTCGGCGGAATCCGCCGGCAAGGAGCGAGGAAAGTCAGTGCCGCGCCCCGATGCTGAAGAAGGAGCCAGCCTGATCAAGGAATCTGAAGCTCGCGCTTTCGAGGCCCCGACACCGACCGCGAGCTTCTCCCAATCGCGTCAGGCTGAGGCCGCCAGACGGGAAGGTATCCGAATCGCCGGTACATTTAAAGCAGGGAGACCGGGCCCTTCGCTTTGGGAGACACCACTCAGACAACTTACCGACCGCGGTTATGAACTGGTTCCCAAAAGGTCGGGCGAGGAAGAACTCCAGGAATACCTCGACTCCTTGCGCAAGGCGGATCCGGAATTGCCGGTGGTTCCGCTTACCAAGGCTGGAGAGATTTTTTCCGGCGTCTCGTATGATAAGTCGGTCACCACCGAGGATCGCGCTGATGCCTCCGTCATCGGCGGGCTGTTGCGCGTTGCAGATATCCAGGAATCCGGAGTCTGCGCGCCCTCGCTTTTCCTGACCAACGCCGCCAAACGACCCCCATCACCGGAGTTGAGGTTGCACGCGGGAGATATCGTAATTTCCATCTCGGGAACCGTTGGTAAGGTTGCTATCATCGAAAAAGGCGTAGTGGAATCGATCCCAACGAAGAGCATCGCCGTTTTTCGCCCCCGATCTGGCGTGTCGGCGCAATTCATAGCTTCACTGCTGAGATCATCACGCTTTCAGAACTGGCTTGCGGGACACGCTCAAGGCAGCAGCATCCGTCATCTTTCAATCCGGAGCCTGAAACTTCTTTCTATTCCACTGCCCGGTTTGTCGATACAGCTTTCTGTCAGCAGCGAGGTGTCTCCGGAGAGTACGGACGCCGCGGAAGCGTTGCTGTCAAGGCTCGGCAGGCATTGGAGAGATCCCATAGATGACTGGCTTGATAATTCACCTCAAATCAAAGCCATTATGGACAGGTCTGCACCAACAAGAAACTCCCTGGTATTGCTTGATGAATTCGCTGATTCCGTTTTCGCCGTCCAACGTCAAATTGAAAAGGAGCAATCTGAGGTCGGATTACTCCTAACTGAATTCATTAGATTTCTTGAAACTCGGGGCAGTATAGGAGAGAGCAAGAGCGTTGGGATGACTGAGCGTCCGATCCAGGAAGGCGATATTGGCTACAACCCTCCCGACTGGTGGATGTGGCTGGAAGAGTGGGCCGCCGCAATCAAGGGCGTTTCTAAGATTCCTCCCGGTCCCGATCGCGTTGCTGTCCTAATGTCCCACGGGCGGGAGTTGGCGACGATTGATTATATTACGCTAGGTGGCGGCTTTTCGCACAGCGACTTTATAAATGACCTGGTTAGCAGATTGGCCGGCCTATGCAGCGACGAGGCAGGTGCTGTTTTAAACTCCTACTCTGTGAATGCGAAGATTAGGCCCTCCTATATCCCAACCGGCTTTGACACCGAGGTTCAGCTATCTTTGCAAAACACCGGCTGCGTCGGACTTCGTAGTTTCGATGTGAGTACCAATCCCCAGATAGGATTCGGATCGACGAGTTATTTGGGTCCAGGGGACACGATCCAAGTGAAGCTGAAGTTGCCCGCCCAGATGACGGTGGGAAAATTCGACTTTACTGTCCGCTGGCTATGCCGGAATTTACTCGGCAAAAATCGCAACGGTGAGATTCCTTTAACCTTGGAGGTTCTGGGTGTGCGACAAACAGTTCATGCGGAGAATCTCGGGCCGAGCCCCTACATCGTAGGCAGCCCGATAGACCGCGAGGAGATGTTCTTCGGCCGGCATTCAGTCATTGAACAAATTCAACGGCAGCTTTCCGCAACGCATCGTGCCAACGTGATTCTGCTTGAAGGGAATCGGCGTACCGGCAAGACATCGATTCTCAAGCGGCTCGAAGGGGAAGGCATGCTTCCAGGATGGATTCCGGTAAACTGCTCTTTCCAGGGGGGCGAAGGAGACAGTGAGAAGGCGGGCCTGAGCACGCGGGAGGTGTTCAGGCTCATGGCCAAGAATCTTGGCCTCGCGGTTTACAGAGCGGGCGTTCCGGTCTGGATTCCCGATGCGCCGCCGCTGGACCCGAAGCGCAAATTCGAATTTCAGTTTCAGTCCGCGCTTGCCAATTATTTCAAAACCGAGCGTCCATTCGAGGCATTTGAATCCTACCTCCAGTCGGTTTTGGAAGCCGTCCAGCCCAGGCGGATCCTGCTTATGTTGGACGAGTTTGACAAGCTGCAGGAAGGGATCGATGCGCACGTGACGAGCGCGCAGGTCCCGGAAAACATCCGGTATCTGTTCCATACCTACTCGGGCATTTCGGGGATTCTGACTGGCTCGCGGCGCCTGAAGCGGCTGCGCGAGGAATATTGGTCAGCTCTGTTCGGCATCGGCATCCGCATCGCCATCGAGCCCCTAAACAGGGAGGATGCGCGGGACCTGGTCATGCAGCCGGTTCAGGGTCGTCTGGTTTATGTATCCCAGGCGTGCGACCGCGTGATCGAGCTTTGTGCGCGGCAGCCCTTTCTGATCCAGTCGTTGTGCAACCGGATATTTGAAAATGCCGCCGAAACCGGGGAGCGAACCATAACCTTGAACGCCGTGAGCGCGGCGGCAGGCGAGATGGTGCGTGACAATGAGCATTTCCGAACTTTGTGGGATTATGCGGAAACGCCGCGCCGGCGAATGATTCTGGTCCTGTGTCAGCGCCTTGAGAACGGTCCGGATCCTGTTACCGTAAGCCTGCTCGAGACCGAGATCGAGCGGCTTGGGATCATTGTGCCACGTGACGAGCGAATCGGCAGCGACGTCGAATTTCTACGCGAACTCGAGATGCTCGATCTGGACACCACGTCCGGAATTCCCACCTACCGTTTGACAATCCCTCTCATGGGAGACTGGATCCGGCAGAACATCGATTTTGAAGATCTGAAGCGCATTGCCAAACACGAGGGCGAGGAGAAAATGCGATGACGGCCAATCCCTTTCCTGTTCTAGGCACGGAGCCAGTCACGATGAGGGGCAGGGCGAAGTTT
>JBEKYG010000078.1:0-11050 GCA_049511215.1 Acidobacteriota bacterium
CAGTCGCCCTTGGTGATCTGGTTTTTCAGCTTGCCGGTGACGCCGTCGTAGAGATACAGATGCTCCCAACCGTCGCGTTCCGAGGCCCAGATGATCTCCTTACCGTCATTAATGTTCTGGCGGTATCTCCTGCCGGCCGAGAGGCCGGACCCCAAGGCGTTGTAGTAAATAAACGTCTTGCTCTCTTCGGAGATGAGAGCGCGCGCATTGCCGGTTTGGGCGTCCACTTCGATGACGCGATACACCTGGTGGCCGCGCTGATTGTATTCGAAAGTGAAGGCGCGGCTGTCCTTCCACCAGACGGGAGTCGTGAGGTCGAACGCATTAGGGAAGAGCGCTTGATCGATCTCGATTTCTTTTTTCGTGGCCACATCGAAGAGGGCCGGATAGGCGATATCCAGCGCGTCACCCGGCTTGCGGTAAAAATTGGTGGAATGTTTCGGCTGAATTTGGTCCGCGGGTGACGATTCTATGTAGTGAACCTGGCGGTCATAGCCCGGACGTGTATGGTATGCCACCAGCTTCTTGGAATCCGGCGACCAGGCGATGGAGCGGAAGGTGTAGTAATTGCCTTCCGAACCGTCGAAGCTCAGCGGCATAGCAGGCCCATTTGAGCCGACAGGCCGCAAAAACACATTGTAGTTCTCGATGAGAGCATCCCATTTGCCGTCGAAAGAGCCGCACACCTGAGGTGCGGCAGGCGCCTGGCCGGGAGCGATCAGGCCGGTAGCACCGCGGCCACCGCCACCACGTCCCTGGCCTTGCGCCGCAGTCTGGGACTGGGAGCGGGGAGCACACCCGCCTTGGCCTCTGCCCGAACCGCCGCCTTGACCGCCGCCCTGTAGGACAGGAGGCGCGAGGTACTCGAGGCCGTCCACCGGGTCGCCCCCCACTTCTGTCGGGGCGGCAAGTAAGTCGTCGTCAGCGATGGGAAGTACACCCCCGGGTGCGCCGCCGCGGCCGCCACGGCCTCCGGCCGCGGGTTGCGGAATGGCGGCACCCTTGGTGCACTTGTAATCGGTCAAAGTGCACTTGTACATGAACCCGGCTGCCCCAAACTCGATTGCATTCTCCTGGTCCGTAAAGGTGAGCGCGCCAGTCGCCTCGCCGCCTGCTCCCCCACGAGCGCCACCGCCACCCCGGCCACCGGCTGCTGGTGCAAACGGCAGAGTCAGCGCCGTGTATTTACCGCCGGATGCCACGTTAATGGCCCCCGCGAGTTTCTCATGATCGAAGGCGGGTTTTTTCGTCGCTGTCTCCGCGTCTACCAGAATAAACTGGGTGCCGCCCTTGACCGACATCGAATACCAGAAATGGTGGGTGTCGCCGATCCAGGTTGGGGTTCCCGGCACATTGACCACCAAGCCCCTAGATTTGTTTCCAAGGTCTTGGGCTCGCTGATAATCGGCCAGGGTCCCCTGAGCCCAAACCACATTCGATAGCAGCAGACCCAAACCCAGGATCGCGACCAGAAGTTTTAGGGCAGTTAACAATCGATTCGCCAATTTCATACTTCCTCCTGCTTAACCAAAGGATTGATTGATGGCAGGGCTTTGCTTGCTCATCGTGCATGCACTATCCTCGGTGATATAGAAACAATCTCCCAGGTGAACACCCAATTCGCCGGCCACAATCAAAGTGTCGTCGTTGAAACCCATGATAGGGGATAGTCGAAATAAGACGCCTTTAGATTCGATGCCGGCTACCAAACCTGCTCTGTGTCCGGAACGTGGCGCTATGGGACTTTCACTGATGGTTGCTGAGTTGCTTGATAGCCGACAGTCGCGGATTCTACAACAAAAATAATATCGTTTTACAGATAAATCCCTGATCGGGCATGCCACACCAAAGTGACCGACTTATTTCGTGACAGACCCTAACCTCAGAAGTGGCCGGTGTGGCCGAACCGGTGTACGAAGAGCTGATACGCCAGGCAGCCCAGGGTGAAGTGCTCTACAACGA
Source organism: Acidobacteriota bacterium (assembly GCA_049511215.1). Lineage (GTDB taxonomy): Bacteria > Acidobacteriota > UBA6911 > UBA6911 > UBA6911 > JAFNAG01. The sequence continues at coordinate 1,963 of JBEKYG010000078.1, forward strand.
CGAGACGGCTATGAAGATCCTTACGCTGATGCGTCGCGGGCAAAGGATTGGGGAGACGGATGCCACCAAGGAGGACCAAGCCGCCAAGACGAGAACCGGGATATTCACTTCTGGCAGTCTCTCGAAGGCGAAAGACGGTAAATCGCTCTTTTCTTCACCGGCTCAGGCCAAGAAAAGCCTAATCCCAGGTCACATGAAGCCAAATATCGGGCTGCGTCCCCGGTTTCCAGATCGATGTTCTGCAGTTTCTCCTCAGTGCTTAGGAACATCCGGTACAGCGGGCGCCGTCGCTCGGCAAAGGAACTCCCGCCGCTGGTACGATCCGGCGGCTATCGGAAATCGGGCGTCGGCAATAGCCGGGCCTTCTGGGTCAGCTTGGTCTCGCCCACCTGGAGCGTGACGACGTACTCACCCGGCGGCATGGCCGCGCGCGCCCCACCGCCGCGGCCACCGCCGAAGCCGCCACCTTCCGAGGACACACGGTTGATGCCGGCCTTCTGCGAGCCCGGCAGCGTTCGGACAACGTTGCCGGCCTGATCCGCGATGATGATCGAGACCGGCTGCGCGGCGTCCTGTTTCAGATAGTAATAGATGAGCAACCCGTTCGGTTCATTCGGCGTGCTCGGAAACGTGTCGCCCAGGAGCCGGTAGTTGCCCTGCGCGCCGTCCCGCCGGATCGGCTTCGGCTTCACCGCGAACAGGTAGGCATTCGCGCGCAAGTTCTCCTCGGTCATCTCGCGAATCGGCGCGATGTCCACCACCCAGATGCCGCGGCCATAAGTGCCCGCCACCAGATCCTGCTCGCGCGGATGAATGACCATGTCGGTGACCGGCGCCGGCGGCATGTTGCTCTTCAGCGCCACCCAGCGCGCGCCGCCGTCAATGGAGGCGTAGACGGCGATGTCGGTGCCGGCAAACAGCACCGACGCCTTCTGCAGGTCCTCGACGATCGAGTTGACGGGCCACTGCGGGACATTGCTGGATATGCTCTTCCAGGTGGCGCCGAAATCGGTGGTCTTGAACAGGTAGGGCTTGAAAATGTCCTGACGCCGCCCGGTCTTGGCGACGTAGGCCGTTCCCTCGGCGAAGCGCGATGCGTACACGCGGCTGACCCAGACGTCTTCCTGGCCGCCGGCGGCCGCGATGTTCTTCGTAACATCGGTCCAGTTCGTGCCGCCGTTTCGGGTCAGCTGCACTTTGCCGCCGGCGAAAGACTGAAATACGCCACCATCCGAAGTCGCGATCATGTGGTCCGAATCCTCCGGGTCGACCCACAGCGAGCGAAAATCGCCGAACGCGCGCCCGAATAGTCGCAGCCCACCGCGACCGCCCCACGTCTTGCCGCCATCGGCCGAACCGTTGAAACTCGATCCTGTGATCCAAATCCGGTCGGGGTTATTCGGATCGACGACAAGCTGGTTGAACGAGTAGCCGGCGTTGGCGTTCCTCGACGATGTACCTCGACATCGCCTGCGCCGCGCTGCTCGAAACACGACCCCTCATGATTCTCGGACAGGCTCCTAGCGCGGGTAGTAACCGGACCGGCAAGAGACTTGCAGGTTCTTGTCCTTGGTGCGTAGGGTAATGTGGCGGAATCCGGTTTTCGAGTCCTCCTTCGACGGCGTGTATCCGATGATGTACTGGCTGCGCAACTCTTCCTGAATCCGGCTGTAGATTTCCGTAAGAGAGAGCTTCCTCGAAACTTCAAACATGCTTCCACCGGTTTCATTCGAGAGTTTCTGCAGGATTTGCTTGCCGTCGACTGCTGTCCTCATGACACCGGGGCCTCTCCCACCCCGCCGGCCGGGCATCCCTCGTCCGGATCGTCCCCCCGCGTAGACGTTTTCGTCGAAATAACGGATGCTGTAGATCACCGTGTCCGCCCGTTGTACCGCCTCGACGGCTTCTTCCAGCTTTTCAATGCTGCCGTTGTCGACTCCGTCGGATATGAGAATGATCGCTTTGCGGCCGGTTTGGTTCCGGAGAATATCATCCGCGGCGAGATAGGCCGCGTCGTACAGCACCGTACCTCCACCTCCAGCTCCACCTCCACCCCCTCGTCCGCCTCCTCGTCCACCTCCTCGTCCACGGTTCCCAGGGGCCGGCCGGCTTCCCGGAAGCTCGACGTCCCGCAGGGAGTTATCGAGGCGTCCCAAATCGCTGGTTAGGTCCTCCAGCAATTTCGCCTCGAAATCGAAGCTGATCACGAAAGCAAGGTCCTTATCAGGGCGCAAGACCTGTTGGAAGAACTGAAGGCTGGCCCTTCTTTCCTCCGGCAGTACCTGGCGCTGACTCATGCTGGTGTCCACCAACAGCCCGAGGGTAAGCGCCAAATCTGACTGTCTTGCGAAGTACTCGATTTCCTGGGGCTTGCTTTCCTCCTGGAGGATAAAATCCTCCTTTTGGAGATCGGCTATACTTCGGCCGTTCTTATCCTTTACTTGGGCGGCAATCTGAACCTCGGCAACTTTGACCGAGTATGTGGGCTGTTGTTGCCGGAGGGGCAGAAAAGAGAGCGCCCCCAAAATCAGAACGGCTGCATTCCCTGGTTTCATCCCGATATCACCCTTTCGTGATGGCGAGTCTTACCCCGCCGGTTCTTCGAAGCCGGGCACAGTCCTTTTCCAATGATAGCACCCGTCAGGAAGACGAGCAGGTGCCCATTCCGACACGGCGCTCTGTAAGTCTGATGCGTGTGGGCAACGCATGGGTTGTTAATTCATTGTAAAATCGCCGCAACCCTTTACTTTTATTCTTCGGACAAGTACACATTCCTGGTCACCGCTGAAAAGGAACACATCATCGACAGAACCCTCGCAGACCTGGAGGAAAGGCTGGATCCGAAGCGCTTCGTTCGGATCCACAGAAGCACCATCGTCAATGTCGGACAGGTAAAGGAGATTGTGAGCTGGTTCGGCGGCAGATATATCTGCCGGCTGAAAAACAGTGCGAAGGACCTCCCGGTCAGCCGGTCCATGGTCAAGAACCTCCGCGCCGCTTTCGGCTTCTGAATGCCGGATTACGAAATGAGTCTCAAGACGAAAAAAGTCGTAAGCTGTCCCGGCCAGTTACCCCCAGTCCCTTAGCCGGCCGGATCGGACCTCCCGATGTCCTATCCCGGTGGGCACTAACCGGCGGTGCCGGTCTCATTGCACTCGCCGCACTGTCTGCGTGGCACCACAGTTTCTTCGGCCCGTTCGTGCTCGACGACAGATCCTCCATCGTGAGCAATCCGACCATCCGGCGGCTGGGGCACGTCTGGGAGGCATTGTCCGCCCGGCATCTTCCCGCTAACGGACACCTGCACCGTTCTTGTTCGTCCAGAGGGGAAAAGGCGGACAGGTTCGGCCACGGTCAGATCAGGGATAAGGGCTATTCAATTGACCCCACAAGCACCTATGTATTGTGGTTATGCTTTTTACGACCTCGCACAAATTTGGCAAAGAAAGCTGAACCGCAAAGAGCACAAAGACCTCGAAGAAAAAAATCCTGGAGATTTTATCTTCGAGGTCTTTGTGGTCTTCGTGATTCATAGTCCTCCATACCCCAAATCACTACAGGTCGTGGGTTGTGGAGTCAATTGAATAGCCCTTTCAGGGATTCCGAGATCAGGCGAGTTCCAGCCACTTGAACCAGATGGGATGATTTGACTTGTACCATTCGAGAACCTCTCGGAGCTTAACCTGATCCTGGGGAGGGATGACGTCGTCCGGGATGTTATTAAAGTGGAGTCGAATGCAGCTCTCGCCGAAATGCTCCAGCGCTTCCGTGCATAAGGTCTGCAGTTCGTTCCGAATTCTTCCGGAGTCGGAGATCGTAACCTGACGCTCTCGAAATTCTTCTCCACGCATAAACCGGTTAAGCAAGGGGTTGAATATGAGCCTGCTCACCCCGAATGTCTCCAGGAGTCGAAGTGTGAATGTTGTGCGTTTGTCGGCTTCGGGTGTGGACAGGCGAACCGTCACCTGGTAGGTGTCTTCTGCCACTTTGCTGATCCCGGGAGCACCTGAATAAGGATCCGGCAACATGTACCCCGAAACGGCCATGACATTCCACTTCTTTCCGGGAAGGAAATCGTCCGCGGTTAGAATGCCTTTGTTGAGCGGGATCCCCGCGGTCTTTGCCAGCAGGATGTTGTTGCGATACTGGCTGATGGTGCTCTCGTCGAGTTCTCTGCCAAAGATCTGGCGCAACTGCTTGCCGAAATCTTCCGCGTCGGGATTCATGGCCATAATCAGGGGTTCCCGGTCATAGCCGAGCTCGAAAGTCGACGAAAAAATGGCGAGGGATACATCCAGGCCAAGGATCGGATATAAGCTTGCAGCCTGAATCGCCTCCGCTGATGCCGCGTATCCGTCCACCATGAAGAGATGGGTTTCGCCGTTGACATCTTGCCACGTCCCCACCCGAAATGTGGGTGCATAGGTTCCGGAATCCGTAAAGGCCTTTTGGCCGTTGGGCAGTTCCCACCCGTCGTCGATGAGATCCGCACCAAGCGCTTGCCACTCCGCCCAGATCTTCCCGATGCGATGTGCGCGGCTCTTGCCTCGCAGAGTCCACACGTGCACGTTTTCATTCCGGATGGCAGGATAGCTGATCTTGATGGCTTCGAGGACCTTTGCCCTTGGGGTGAAAAAGTTGATCAGCCACGACTTTTTGGCTGCATTTTCCACGACCTCGCGGGGTAGGACGAGGTTGCCCATGTAGCCCTCGTAAGGCTTGGAAATGCACAGGGGTTGATCAAAGACGTGAAGGACGCTCAGGGGACCCGTTGGCGCGCCCTGCGCGAACCGGGAAGTGTTCTCAAGCGTGTCGATCGCCGTGCCCCACACGGTTATTCCGGCATTGGTCACCTCGCGATGGAAGTCGTCCCAACGGTATTTTTCGGAATTGATCAACTGCTGGACCCTGGCGTCCAGGAATCTTGCAACCTGAGGTCTGGCGTAGATTCTGCCGAACCCGAGCAGAGGATTGGAACCCATTTCCGGTGTTTCCCCTGCCTTGGGCATCAGCCCTTCCCCCAAGCAGACCATGATCGCATGGTTCTCCGGCAGGGAGCGCGAGAGATACCACAAGGACTCACTCATCGCATAGGCGGAGATGGCATCGGCATCCTTCTTCACCTGGTTCAAGCCCTTCTTGTCCAGGTGGTGCCCCTCCCCGTATCGCCCAAATAGCTGGGTGCCCAGCGCGGTTACGGCCGCCGTCATCATGAACATCCTCTCCATCTTGGCATCAACGAACGAGATGCTGTCCATCAGCTTCGTGCGCTGCGTACCGCGCATCCATTCCACTTCGACATCCTCCAGCCACAGATGGAATCTCCCCAGGAGCGGGCTGGTGTCAAAGGCCCACTGAGCAACCCGATTCTTCTTCTCCATGGCTATTTTGTCCATTTCTGCAGTCCTTTCTAATCGAGCCAGGCAGAGATAGTTCCTACGTAACGGCCCTATTATATCGTCAGATTGAATATAATGAATTCGTAATCTCCTTCCGGAGCTGATCGAGGTGGATGAGCCGACTCACAAGCAGCTCTTTCGCCGGCGCGTTTCGGAGTCCGGCGACATAAGCCGCAACCAAAAGCAAAAGCTTAACGCAGAGGCCACAGAGAACAATACGGAGGCCGCAGAGATCGGAGATCAAAATGTCTTGTAATAAGCATTTTCTCTGCGGCCTCTGCATCAGCCTCTGTGGCCTCTGCATTAAGCTTTTGACTTTTGTTCCGGAATTTCGCTTGCTCCTGAAAGCCTCTCGATATAGATATAGTTGCACAGAGGCATTTTGATTCACTGCCGGGTCTCGTGTTTCGGCAAGTCTGCTCCACAAAACTGAGTCAGGGCTCGGGTGAGAAGACGAAACCTGCAACCTCGACCCGATTACTCTTGTGTGGCACGGACTCGGTACGTGCCTGGGCTGGGAGCCTACATATCAAGTCCAACTGTCAGATCCTGTTGATTAGATCGCTGTCATCCGTCCGGTGTCAAGTCGGCATGATTCTCGAGCGCAGGCCGCAGTGGATCCTGATCTTGGTGTTGCTGCTTGTGGCGGCAGTACCTTCCATGGCGCAGTATGCGACGTCCACAATTTCCGGGATCGTATGCGCGGGAGACGGCAGACCGATTCCGGACGTCCGAATTCAGTGGATTCAAAACGGGCGGACGATATCCCTCCCTGTGGACTCCTCAGGTGAGTTCTGTTTCTACTTTGCGACGCCCGGCCAACATACGCTTACCTTTCAGCACTCGTCGACTCCCGAAGTCGGCACCTATGAGGTTCTGGTTGGCGCCGGGAGCCTGTTGCGGCTGGCGGTCGTCCTTCATTCCAATAGTGACGGCGACGCCCGCCCGGGTGCCTGGGAAATCAACGAGCAAGTGACAAGAGCGCGGGAAGTCTGGCCAACCGAGCGAGTCCTCACCGAGAATCGGATCGCATCCCTCCCAAGCACGGAACACCTTTGGTCGTTCCTAAACCATACGGAGGCATCGGTGGTTGCGGAACGCTACGACATCTCGGGATTGAACAGTAACAGCCAGCCCCTGCTCGGCGTACGCGGCAGTTCGTGGACGCAGAACCAAGCTTCCCTGAATGGGCTGTCTGTAACTCACCCTTCCGGCGAAGGGATGCTTCTGTTTCCCGACATGACGGGGATGGAGGCGATCATCTACACGGTCGGCGACTCTCCGAATCAGCACACAGGCCCCGGCGCTCACCTGGCGTTCATACCTAAGTCAGGAGAGCGCGAGGTGCACGGCCAGGCGCAGGTCTTCTTTCAATGCGGCGCGCTGCAGAACAGTAACGTGACCACGCACTATCGCTTTTTCGGAATCACAGAATCGGATGAACGCTGGAGGCATTTTATAAACGGCAGTCTGCAGGTGGGTGGGCCCATCGGCAGCCGGCCTTGGACCTACTTCGGCTCCGTGTCGGTACGAGACCTCGAAAAGCGCATCCGGAATCATGCGTTGCCCGTATCTGCCCGAGTGAGTCAGGTGACACTCAACCTCTCGGGTCAGTTGTCTCCCCGGGACCAGCTGGGGCTTTATGGATCAGCGCATCAATCGCTCGACCCGCAAGCCGGATCCAGTCCGCAGGTCACCAGAGAATCATCGGTCGACCAAAAGCGAACCTATTACGCCGGCCAAGGCTTCTGGACTCGATATCTATCTACGAGAAGTCTGCTGGACGTTCGCTTCGGAGGAGCGCTGGGCGATGTGGACTCCCAGTTTCAGCCGGGCATTCGGGGCCAGAGCCGCGAAGATCTCTTTCCAGGATATGCTCTCGCTGGTCTGCCAAATTCCCCATCCCCGTGGGCCATGGTGGATATGCTGAGCAACACGAGGAGAGGGGCGGCGCCCCTGGTGATTTCGTCGGGCGCCGGATCATTGGAAGGATCCGCAATTTATTCAACGGTGCGTGAGGGCTTCTGGAAATTCAATCATAGAGTTTCCATAGGAACCAGTTTTCGTCGATCGTACCTCACCCAGAGGTATTCGGCAATCGATGGCGTGAATCTCCTGTTCTTCCAGGGTGCTCCGAACTCCGTGAGCATCATCAACACTCCGGCGCAAACCCGAGATCGGGTCAGCCAGTTGGAATGGTACGGAACCGACAGTCTGTCGCTAGCCCGGTTGACCTTGGCCGTCGGCGCATCTTTGGACTCTTCCCAAGGAGGTAATCTCCTAAACAGCGGACGATCCGCCAACACGTTGAGGTGGACAAATTTCACGGGGAGACTTGGAGCGGCGTTTCAGATTTGGAACCGACACCCTCTCGTGCTCCGTGCAGGACTGGCACGAATCTACGATCAGCCGATCGCAAGCATCTGGTCCGCCGTGAACCCCGAGGGCATCGGAGTGCGCCTCTATTCCTGGACCGATGCAAACGGCGATCAGCAATTTCAGACAGGGGAAAATGGACAGATCTTGAAGGCCTACGGTTCGCCGTATACGAGGCTGGACCCGAGCCTGAAGAACCCGAGGACCACTGAGGTTACCATGGGAATCACGCAGGTGGGACAGCGAGGAACGACTTTCCACCTGCTGGGGTTTCGCCGGTTTGAGCACCAGCTTATCTCCCTGGTGAATGAAGGCGTGCCTTTTTCCTCGTACACCCCCGTGCAGGTACTGGATCCGGGCCCTGACGGTGCTGTGGGCACCGCTGATGATCGCTGGATCACCGTATTCAACCAGAAGGCCGAAACTTTGGGGCAGGATCGCTATCTGCTGACTAACCCCGATGGCTTGAGTGGTTATGCTGAAGGTCTGCAGATGAAGTTCAACTTCTCGCACAGCAGATTTCAGGCGGAAGCTGCTGTGACGCGCTACCGGGCTGTCGCGACAACCGCGCCCGGCATATCGGCACAGGAGAATGACACCAGCACTTATCTTGGTGCCCTCGATGACCCGAACAAAGCCATCCTGGCCAAAGGCAGCACTTATTTCGACCGGGGCACCATGGGTCGACTTTGGGCGACATCAAGAATTGCGTGGAAGCTTCGCGGGTCCTTGATCGCCAACTACCAGGACGGGCTGCCTTATAGCCGGTATCTCCCGATCCAGGGCCTGAATCAGGGAGTCATCGGCGTCCTGACAGCGCAGCGTGGGCCCGGGGATGCAGGAAGCTCCGGCGGACCCAGGACTGCTCATTACCTGACCATCGATGCGCGGCTCTTGAAGGAATTTTCGTTGGGACCGGGGAATTTGGTGGTAATTCTGGATGCATTCAATTTGGCAAATTGCGCACAGCCCTTGCTGCAAACGGACGTAACGGCCCCGACCCAATACTGGCGCATCCCTCTGAGGTTCGAGACACCGCGCAGCCTGCAGCTGGGGATTCGATACACGTGGTAAGAAGGACTGCGATTCGGTCAGGCCGGGGAAAAACCTTAGCCACGAAGAACGAGGCAGCATAGCCGCAAACTAAGAGCTTCAACGCGGAGGTCGCAGAGGCCGCGGAGGATTTTTATCTTTCAGGCCTATGCACTTCACTCCCCCTCGCAAGGTCTGAGGAACATGCGTTGAAGCCATTGGAATCGCTCGGATCTGGCCACAGTGGCCCTGGGAATGACTCGACAAGCGTGGAACGGTAG
>JBEKYG010000079.1:0-11015 GCA_049511215.1 Acidobacteriota bacterium
GCACTAACACGAAAACTTGATCCGGCAACCGGGTTTGATAGGGCGACCGCGCTTTGTGACGCTGGCGAGAAGGGCCACAGGCGGGCCTTGCTCAAGACGCCGGGGGTTTTGCAATCAGCTCGAGATTTTGGAATTTCGAATCTCGAATTTCGAATCTTCGCGCGCATGTTTATTCGGAGATCCGATTGGATTAGTATGGGGCTTCTTCATCATTGACATTTCCGGGATGGGATCATGAGAACACAAATACTTCTGGCAAGCGTATACCAAGTTGCATTTCTGATTGGCATGGCTGCGCCGTTGTTTCCGCAGCAGGTACATTATGGCACCGGCTCGTGGGATGCGGAGACGCTTGGAAATCATCGGGCGGTGCTGAAGGTGGCCGAAAGAGCCGACGCCGTCTGGGCTCATATCGACTGGCGCCGCCGGGATCTGGAACCGGAGAAGAAAAACATCGTCGTCATCGAGGAGGGCACCGGCAAAAAGATAACGAACCTTCTACGCATCAACGTAAACCGATCGTATGGAGATATCGTCTTTCAATCGCCGAACGCCGGCAGCTACGATGTTTACTATCTCCCCTATGTTTCCAAGGGTGGAAACTATCCCGTAGTCACCTATCCGCCGCCGGAGAACACTGCTGATCCCGCATGGCAGAAAAACACTCGAACCGCCATGCTGCGCTCGGACAAGCGGTTTCCTCAGGCCACGCTGACCGAAATCCAAGCCATCGACGAATTCAACAGCTTTTACCCGATGGAGGTCATTGCCACCCCCGAGGAAGTAAGCGCGTTGCTCAAGACCCATGCCGACAAGAAATTTTTGCTTTTCCCGGAAGACCGGAGCTACCCCATTCGCATGACTGAGGACTTGCCCCAGAAATGGATCGTGGAAGGGCCGAAGGCGGAACTGGCCGGTGATGCGGTCCGTGGGGAATTCTACGCTTTCCAGGTGGGCGTGTATGCAAGTGCTGCAGACATCCGGGATCTCGCCGTCCGTTTCACAGACTTGCGCAACGGCGGCCATTCGATTCCATCCTCCGCATTGCGCTGCATCAACACCGGCGGGATCAATTGGGATGGTGCGAGATTCAAGAAAACCGTCACGGTCAAACAAGGCCAGGTCCAGGCGCTCTGGTTTGGGATTCAGATTCCGAAGGATCTTGTGCCCGGCATGTATCGCGGCCAGGTAAGCATCGAGCCGGCGGGCCTGGCGGCACAATCCATCAACCTTGCCATAACCGTGAGACAGGACGTCATCGCCGACTCCGGGGACGACGAACCGTGGAGGCAGTCGAGGCTGCGCTGGCTGGATTCCATGCTGGCCTTCGACGATGAGATCGTCCGCCCGTTCACTCCGGTGATCGTGACGCAAAACAAGATCGGCATCCTCGGCCGGCAACTCACGCTGGCATCGTCCGGTCTTCCCGCCCAATTAGAGAGTTTTTACTCTCCGGAAGTGACCAGCATTCAGAACACCGCAAAATCCCTGCTCTCGGCCCCGGTGCAGCTGATCGTGGAAGATTCGGCGGGGCAACGTGTGAAGTGGGTCCAGGGATTACCGCAGTTCACCAAACGGAATGACGGTGTCGCCGAATGGAAGGCAACCGGCACTGCCGGCCCGCTCAAGATGGATGTCAGCGCGGCCATGGAATTCGACGGCTTTGTGCAGTTCAAGGTGACCCTCGGCACTTCGAAGGCTTTCGAAGCCCGTGACATCCGGCTGGAGATTCCGCTGATCAAGACGGGGGTCCAGTACATGATGGGGCTGGGATTGAAAGGCGGCTATCGGCCCGCGAGCTACGACTGGTCCTGGGACGTGAAGAAAAACCAGGACGGCGCCTGGCTGGGCGACGCCAATGCCGGCCTCCAATTCAGCCTGAGGGCCGAGAATTATTCTCGCCCGCTGAACACCAATTTTTATCAATCCAAGCCTCTGAACATGCCCCCGTCCTGGTTCAACAATGGCAAGGGCGGAATCACCATTCGCGAGTCGGACAGCGGCACGGTGCTCGTCAATTGCTTCGCCGGAAGCCGTACGCTGCAGCCGGGGCAAGATCTTCACTTTGATTTCAATCTGCTGCTGACCCCCTTCAAGCATCTGGACACGAAGTTTCAGTGGAACACCCGGTTTTTTCACGCCTTCAAACCGGTTGACGACGCGATCCGGACCGGCGCCAACACCATCAACATCCACCACGCCAACGATGTGAATCCGTACCTCAATTATCCCTTTCTCCACCCGCAGCAGATGAAGGCCTATATCGACGAGGCACATCAGAAGGGAGTCAAGGTAAAGATCTACGACACCATCCGGGAGCTCTCGAACCATGCACCGGAGCTTTTCGCGCTGCGCAGCCTGGGCAATGAGATTTTTTCAACGGGGCCGGGCGGCGGCTTCTCCTGGCTTCAGGAGCACGTGGGATCCGATTACATTGCCGCCTGGTTCGTCCCCCAATTAAAAGACGCCGCCATCATTAACAGCGGCATGTCACGCTGGCACAACTACTACATCGAAGGACTCAATTGGCTGGTCAACAAGATGCAGATTGACGGCCTTTATATCGATGACGTCGCGTTTGATCGCACCACGATGAAACGGGTGCGCAAGGTTCTCGACCGGGGCCGGCCCGCCGCGATCATCGATCTGCACTCCGCCAACCAGTACAACCCGCGCGATGGGTTCACCAACAGTGCCAACCTCTACCTCGAGCATTTTCCCTATATCAACCGGCTCTGGTTCGGGGAGTATTTCGATCCGAATTCCCCGCCCGACTTCTGGTTCATCGAGATGTCGGGAATTCCCTATGGTCTCATGGGGGAGATGCTCCAGGACGGCGGGAACCGGTGGCGTGGAATGGTCTACGGGATGACCAGCCGTATGCCCTACGACGGCAATGATCCCGCGCCGGTCTGGAAGGTCTGGGACGATTTCAAAATCCAGGACAGCGATATGATCGGCTACTGGTCTCCACGATGTCCGGTGAAAACCGGGAACAAGGATGTCATGGCGACCGCGTATGTGAAGACGGGCAAGACTCTGGTGTCGATCGCCAGCTGGGCTCAGGAAGATCTCAACGTGCGGCTCTCCATCGATTGGCCTGCCTTGGGGATCGATCCCGCCAGGGCGACCGTGACGGCTCCGGAAGTCAAGGATTTCCAGCCGGCCGCCAAATTCGGCCCCAACGAGCCGATCACGGTGCCGAAGGGTAAGGGGTGGTTGCTGATCATTGCTTCCCAGGATGCAACGAAAAACAAAAGCTCAACGCAGAGGCCGCAGAGATTGGATTAAAAAACGAATTACTAATCAGTTCACAAGTAGGTTGACATTTGGCGCTATCAAAAATCAAGACGAACAATAAATATCCGTCGGGGTCGGAATCGGGGTCGCAGTCGCAATCGCAGTCGCAATCGGTTTTGTGGGTCTGCAAAAGCCGACTGCGATTGCGACTGCGACCCCGATTCCGATACCGATACCGACGATCGCCACCCGAAGCAAACATGACTCCAGTCCAGCTCCTCCTTTTTTCGATCAAATGTCCACCTATTGAACTGATTAGTAATACGCGCCTGTTCTCTGCGGCCTCTGCGTTAAGCTTTTGTTTTTGTGCTCTGAGCATTCGCCAAAAGGGGGACGACATGAATCAAGTGCGGGTTCTATCGGTACTTCTGGCTCTTGCCGCAATCACCAGCTCGTGCGGCTCGATGGGGCCGAAGGCGACGATTACGGAAGAGAAGCGCATCATCAAAACCTATCCGTTCAGCGACCCGGATCCGGTGCCGATTCTGGCCCGCAGGAACGCCGCAATTTATCCCTACTTCAGATTTGATGGTTTTTCCAGCGAGGGCCAGGATCAGCAGTGGAAGGTTGTCAGACTCGAGAACGCCTACATCACGGTATACGTTCTCCCCGAGGCCGGCGGAAAGATCTGGGGGGCAGTCGAGAAATCCACCGGCAAAGACTTCATCTACATGAACGACGTGATGAAGTTTCGCGACGTCGCCATGCGCGGCCCGTGGACTTCAGGCGGGATCGAATTCAATTTCGGCTTGATTGGGCACACGCCTTCGACTGCGACGCCGGTCGATTATGTCCTCAAGGAGAACGCCGACGGCAGCGTGAGCTGCACCGTCGGCGCCATGGACCTGCCCAGCAGGACGCAGTGGCGAGTGCAGATCCGCCTGCCCAAAGACGCCGCGGAGTTCGAGACCACCAGCTTCTGGTACAATCCCACTCCCTTGCAGCAGTCCTACTACCACTGGATGAATGCCGCCGTGCATGCGCGCGACGACCTGCAGTTTTATTACCCGGGGACGCACTACATCGGGCACGGTGGCGATGTGCATCCTTGGCCGGTCAACGAGAACGGTGTCGATCTGTCGCTCTACCGCAACCACAATTTCGGCGGGCACAAGTCTCTCCATGTGCTGGGGAGTTCCTCCGATTATTCCGGTGGTTACTGGCGCGACTGGGCATTTGGCTTCGGCCACTGGTCAAGATTCGACGACATGCCGGGACGGAAGATCTGGACCTGGGCGCTTTCGCGCTCGGGAGCGATCTGGGAAGATCTTCTGACCGATCACAGCGGCCAGTACGTCGAGGTGCAGGCGGGCCGCCAGTTTTCCCAAGCCGCACTGTCAAGCGGTGCCGACACTCCTTTCACCCAGGCGGCTTTCCTCCCCTATGCGGCGGATACCTGGCAGGAAGTCTGGTTCCCGGTAAAGCAGATCGGCGGCATAGTCGCAGCCAACCCCGAGGGCGCACTGAACGTATCGGCTCACGCCGATAAGATCCGAATTGCCTTCAACGCTCTGCGGCCAATTCGATCGGACATGACCGTTACTGCGGGAGGTTGCCCGGTTCTGCGGGAACCATTGAACCTGGTGCCGATGCAGGTATTCGAGCGCGAGATTTCGATCCCTCCCACGGAGCACGACATCCGCGTCATTCTCGGGGGCCAATTGATCTGGCAATCCGGTCCGGATGCGGGCTCCCAATCCGTACGTCCCCTTATCTCCCCGCCTGATAAAGCCGGCAGCACGGCTGAAAAGGCCTATCTGCTGGGCCGGCAATCTGAACTCATGCGTGATTACGACAAAGCTATCGAATACTACCGCGCCTGCATCAAGACCGATGCGCTGCACGTCCCTGCCATGGTTCGGCTGGCGGAGCTCTACTATCGCAGGATGGAATATGACCAGGCGGTACTCTGGCTGAAGACCGCCCTCGGGATCGACACCTATGATCCGGCGGCAAATTTTGTTTACGGTGCGGTGCTCCGGCGCCTCGGCGACTGGGCCGCCGCGCGGGAAGCGCTGGGCTGGGCGGCCCGTTCGCCCGAGTATCGCTCGGCCGGCTACACAATGATCGCCGAAATCCAGCTCAAGGAAGGACGTCTCCTCGACGCGCTGGCCTATGCCCGGCGAGCTCTGGATTTCAACCGCACCGACGTGCCCGCCTTGAGCGTCATGGAGGTTGCGCAACGCAAACTGGGCCGCCAGGCAGATGCCTCCAGGACTCAAAGCGCAATCCTGGACATCGACCCGCTGAACCACCTGGCCGCGGCTGAAGCCTGGTTGATGGCCGCCTCGGGGCGGAATCGGAACCGGCTTACATCCTCGATCAGGTCCGAATTCCCGCATGAATCCTACCTGGAGCTGGCCATCTATTATGCTGATTTGGGGATGACGCAGGAGGCCATCCGGATCTTGCGGCTTTCCCCCGCGCATCCGATCGTCGATTACTGGCTCGCCTACTTGATCAAAGAGGACGCTCCGGCCGAGAGCAAGACGCTGCTGGAGAGGGCGGCCCAAGCCTCTCCCCGGCTGGTTTTTCCTTTTCGAAGCGAGACCATGCCGGTGTTTCAATGGGCACTGAGTCAGAGGCGCGACTGGAAAACGCTTTACTATGCCGGGCTGCTGCTCTGGAGCCAGGGGCGATACACCGAAGCGGCCGCCATGATGGCGGAATGCAAAATGCTTCCGGACTATGGCCCCTTTTATCTCACGCGCGTGGAGCTTGCCAAGAAAATTGGACAGGCGCCGCGCATTGAAGATCTGGAGAAGACCCGGGAACTCGCTCCCGATGAATGGCGCTCCTGGCTTGCCCTGGCACGCGAATTTTCCGGCTCCCCTTCGGTTACGGAAGCCAGGAAAGGTCTGGAATTTGCGAAATCAGGATTCGAGAAGTTCCCCGGGAACTTCGTGCTCGGCATGGAATACGCCAAAGCCTTGATCGACACGGCCGGCTACCGGGACGCTCTGGCTGTCCTGGACCGCCTGACCGTGCTTCCTTACGAAAACGCGTCCGAAGGCCGGGTGCTCTACGAAAAGGCTCACCTGCTTCTGGCCGGAGAGAACATCCGCAACAAAAAATATCAGGAAGCCCTGGCTCATATCGCCAAATCGAGGGAATGGCCCGAGCATCTCGGTGCCGGCAAGCCCTATGACCCTGACGAGCGATTGCAGGCATTGATGGAATCCTATTGCAACGGCAAGCTGGGCAAGGCAACCGGAACCATGGACAGCAAAACCCTCGACCAGCTCAAAGCCGAACTCAAGCGGACGAACCCCTGGAAGTTAGAATTAATGTCGCTGACGTCTCGATAAGTAACGCGCGGTTTGGGCAACGTTTCCGGGGAATCCCGCCGGATTTTACTGCGACTGGCTGGTCAGGGATGGGGTAATCAGGAGTGGACCTACTCCGACCATTTATGATCACAAGAAGCGCAATGGTAGAGCCACACCTGGGGTTCCAATGAAGAAGGCAAAGCAGGTGAGGGGTCGGGAATCTCGGCAACCTGAGTGACTTCCCTCGACCCGCACTTCGGACAGGGGGGCTCGGCAAGCTCGAGCGGCAGCGCGGATGAAGGTACCGGCGCTGCCTCGAGGATTTCGAGGGCTGCCTCCAGGTCCTCGGAGCGAACATGGAGCTTGCCGCCGACCACCCAGGTTCTTATTCCGGCTCCCTCGAGAGCAAGGACTTCGAGAGAGCCGAAGTACTGCGCTCGATTGGCAAGAGCCGCAGCCTTTAGGGAACAGGCATCATCCTCTGCGAGGGGAACGAGGTCCGGCACTTCTGTTGCATCGGGTTCTTCCGGGTCGGCATCATTGGAGCCAATCGCCTTCACTTCGCTCGACGAAACTCCCCGCGTCTCGAGGATGCAGGCAACGATGTCGAAGACCTCCGGTCGCCACTGCTCCTCGTCCCTATTTTGAAGGATCGAGACCAGCTCTTCGGTCGGGAGTCTTTCCAGTTCCTGGCGCATCTCGTCGCTGATTGCCACAGCGCCTCCCTTCGGCATTTTCGCCTGCTGCAATCCGCTGCCGGCTGGCCTTCCTCGCTTCCTGGTATTCTTGCTGCAGCGATGGTAAACCGGACAGTCGATCCCACTTGGAACTCGTGGTGAGGATAGCATGAGTCCGCGGCGAAGGTATCCTCAGTTTTCCAGGGTGCGAGCTGCCTGTATGCGAAATCGAAGTTTCGTCAGCAAGAATTCAGAATCCATATTCCAGGCCGATCATGGGGGTCACTTTCGCGCGCAGACCGGTGTGGTTGATACTATATGCGAGGTTGAAGTTCACGAGCATGTTTCCGATCATTGTCCATTCGCTGCCTGAGTTTGTATTGGCAGAGCTGGCCATTGAGTTCGCAAACTTCGAAAGAGAAAGCCTCCCGGCAGGTTTCCACGAGCGGCTCAAGAGCTTGTCGGCAAGGCTGCTCTCGCGCTACCCTTCCAAGCCTGCCGCAGACGGGGGAGTGCCGACCGATTTCACCGGCACGGGCCAGCCGCCGAGTTCTTCGTAAAATCATCGCGACCCAGCTCGGAGTGCGATTGTACGTGATCCGGAAAGACGCGGAAGGTCGAGCGCGGCGAGCAGGAGATTGTCTGCTGGGGCGACGGACCGCCTACGCGCGAGGTTCTTTATGTCGAAGATTGTGCCGAGGCCATAGCGCTGGCGGCGGAGATCAACGGCAGCCCATTCGGTCGACTGGTTGTGATGTCGTTCGGGGAGACCGACAAGATCCGGATGCAACTTGAAGCTCTGGCCATCCCCCGCGACCGGGTGTTTTGGATCTAAGTGGATGGGTTAAAACGCATTGGGCTGCCGGCGAATCTCGTTGTGAGAAGGGTAGAAGGAGTTCTTAAATCAGCTCATTCAGTGCCCGTTGAGCCCGACTGTGCTGTTTTCCAAGCTCGTGTTTTATTCCAACGTGAGGCCGGCCCTGGCCCGATTGTAGGAAACGATCTTATCATACCGGTCGACCTCGCCGAGGGAGAGAATCTCCTTGCTCGGGACATATTCCGGCACGATTTCCTGCAGCTTGCTCACGAGCCCGTGGAAGTTCCCTGAATCCACCAATGCCGCCAGATCATCCAGCCATTTTCTGATGTCCTCCAGGCCGACCTCTTTGCCGCTCAAAACCCGGATCTTTTCGTGAGCGGTCGGCTTTGCCTCTTCCCCTTTCGGCTGGATTTCCTCGTACAGTTTTTCTCCAGGGCGCAGGCCCGTAAATACAACCTGGATGTCAACCTCGGGTTCGAGTCCCGATAGCCGGATCAAGGCGTGTGCCAAGTCCACGATCTTTATCGGCTTCCCCATATCGAGAACGAAGATCTCTCCGCCCTTCACCATCGTCAAAGCCTGAAGCACCAGCTGAACCGCTTCAACGGCAGTGACGAAGCAGCGCCTGACCTCGGGGTCGGTGACCGTGACCGATTTTCTTGCGGCAATCTGCTGCTCAAACAGCGGCACGACGCTGCCGCGGCTACCCAGGACGTTGCCGAAGCGGACGGACATAAACTGGGTTTCGTGGTGCTGCAATCCAAGAATCAGCAATTCGGCGACGCGTGTGGTGACACCCGCGATGTTGCTTGGCTTCAGCGCCAAGTCCGAGGAGATCATGACGAAATCCTCGACGCCCGACTGCCTGGCGATCAGAGCCAGGTTGTAAGTGCCGAAAATGTTGTTCGTGACTGCCTGGAAGCAGTTTAGCTCCATCAGAGGAACATGCTTATAAGCCGCCGCATGGAACACCAGGGCCGGCCGGTAGTTGGTGAACGCTTCCCGGAGTCTATTTACATCCAGCACGTCTCCAAGGAAAGGCACGCACGTCATGGTCGGAAAGCGTTCGGACATCTCGAAATGTATCTGGTAGAGGTCGCTCTCAGACCGTTCAAAAAGCACCAGTCTGGCGGGCTCGCATGCAGCGACCTGGCGGCACAATTCGGCGCCGATGGACCCGGCGGCGCCCGTAATGAGCACGGCTTTCCCTTGAATCTTGGCCCTGATCTTCGCATGGTCGAGCCTTACGGGTTCGCGCACGAGCAGATCATCGACCCGGACCTTGCGCAAGTTGCCCACCGATGCGGATCCGCTGAGGAAATCTCCAAACGCCGGCAGGGTCTTCACGTCCACCTTGCACTCGCGGCACCGGTCGATGATTTTCTGGATCTGCTTGCCGGAGGCGGAGGGGATCGCGATGAAGATATGGGCGATGTCGTTTTCCTCGATCAGTCGGGGCAATTCCTCCGTACTGCCAAGCACCTTGATCCCCTGGATCTTCACTCCCTTCTTAGTAGTGTCGTCATCCACGAATCCGACCGCATTGTAATCGAGGCTCTCGTTGCTTCTGAGTTCACGGACAATGCTGCTTCCAGCCCGGCCGGCGCCCACGATCAGGGTATTCGTATGCGCCAGATGGACTCTTGCGTTTTCGGTGTAGACCCTGACGACAAAGCGCACTCCGCCAATCACAAGGATCGTCAGGATTGGATCGATGATGAAAACCGTCCGCGGGTGGTGGTAAAAACCGATCGCCAACCCGACCGTTGCATAGGCCAATGGAGCACTTATCGCCGTGGCCTTGATAATATCGAGCAGATCGCTCATGCCTGCGTATTGCCACCATCCGCTGAAAAGCCGGAAATAGGCGAATATGGGCAGTTTCACCAACAAGACGAGCGGCAGCGTAACAAGAAAAACCGAGCGGTAAGGTTCTTCCAAGCGCATGTCGAGTCGGAGCATGAAACTTGCGTAGTAGGTGAAGGCAAGCAATCCTGCCTGTGAAAGAACGATCACTGGCCTGCGATAGCGCAGGGCGTAGGCCCGGACCGTAGGCATCGGGAACGATCGACTGCGCTCCCGGCTGGTTACGTAAAGCCAAAGCCCGAAACAAAGGATGGGTACAAGGAGTGCGCTGCCGGCGGCGCCGGCCATGACTTCCGGGGACCACAGCCGGCCAAGCCCTGCTCCCGCGAGCGCCAGCGCCGCATAGAGCAATGCCACCGGCCGCGGGCCCTCCCCAGTCTGGAGCAGCCGCTGATATAGATGGGACCGGTGGGCCTCGAAGACGTTTTCCCCCTGGAAAGTCGCAGAAAAAAAGTAAAGGCAGTGTCGAACACAAACGGCCAGACGAGGAGCACCCCTGCCACGGCAGCGCCTTCGAAATGAGCGCCTCTAGCCATGCACATGAGCGGGAACACCGCAAACGTATAGCCGAGAAAAGCGCTCCCGACATCACCCATGAAAATGCGCGCCGGCGCCCAGTTGTGTCCTAGGAACCCGAGGCTGGTGCCCGCGACCAGCAGTCCCATCACCGTCAGGAGTTGATTTCCTGTTGCCCACCCCAGATAGGCCCAACCCGCGCCCGCAAGGACGGCCTGTATCCCTGCCAATCCGTCGCTGCCGTCCATGAAGTTGTAAGCATTCGTGAGGCCCACGATCCAGATCAAGGTGAGGACAACGCCGATCCACCCGAGATGCAGCGGGCCGTAACCTGGGATACTCACCTGGTGCCAATAGCCGAACCCCGCGATGGCAGCAGCAGCGCCGAGTAGGTGCGCGATGAATTTGACCTAGTTCGACAGCGGGTGGAGGTCGTCCAGCCAGCTGACGTTTGCGATCAGGAGAGCCCCAACGGAATAGAGCAGGAAGCCCGGCCAGTTACCCGAGGAGTCCGCCAGGCTCCAGAAGAGCCAGCCGCCCACGAGCGTAATAAGGACGATGACCAGG